>NZ_JBIOAG010000030.1:0-25045 GCF_043951795.1 Liberiplasma polymorphum
TTATAAATGGGAACTCATAAAAACAGTTATACAATGATTCACTAAAAATACACATTTTATACACATTTTAAAAATAGTGATTATCCGCTTTAAATAACAAAATAACACCTCTTTTTGTCTAAGAAAAATTCACAATTTTTATGAGCGTTATTTATAAAAATGCCGATAAAATACCAACCAAAATAAGAATTATAATGAAAAATATTCCAATTAAAGATAACGATAGTGCTAATAAATTTAACGTGTAAATTAATCTTCCACGACTAGACTTATCTTTAATCTTTTTTGAGAATATAAATGCGATTAATGTAAATAAAAATGTTAATAAGCTGAACGGAACTCTTACCATTGCAATCATCGATAAAACTAACAAAATAGTACTAACCAACAAAAAAAGTGTGTATGGATTTTCTTCTAAAATAATTTGTTGATTATCTGTTTCAATACTTTCGTCTTTAATTAACTTATTACCACATTTATAACAGTATTCATCACTAGAACTTAATCTGTATTCTTTACAATTTTCACAGTACATTTATGAACACTCCTTTATGTAAAAAAGGGATTCTTATTCAAATCTAGTAAATAAGAACTACTTCCCTTTATTAATAACCTTTAATTTTGTTTATTGCTTATTATTTTTGAATATTCAATTGCAATTTGTGCTGCTAGTTTAGCATTACTAAGAACAAGTTCAATGTTCGATTCTAAACTTTTACCTTCTGTGATTTCTTTAACTTTTGATAATAAATAGGGGGTTGATTCTTTACCTTTTATGCCTTTTTCTACCGCCTCATTTAATGCACTTTCTATGGCATCTGAAATATAGGTATGATCCATACTATAGCGTTCTGGTATTGGGTTTGTGATGACTACACCACCTGTTAAACCTAATTGCCACTTTGTTTTTAAAAGTGACGCAATATCTTTAGGTGTTTGCATGTTGTAATCTACTTTAAATACACTTTTTCTTGAGTAAAAAGCTGGCAGTTCTTCAGTTTGATAGCCAATGACCTCAACACCCTTGGTTTCAAGATATTCTAATGTTAGACCTAAATCTAGTATTGACTTAATTCCAGCACAAATTACAGCAACATTTATCGATGACAACTCTTCTAAATCTCTAGAAATATCAAATGAAGTTTCTGCCCCTTTGTGAACACCACCAATGCCACCTGTAGCAAAAATATTAATTCCAGCCAAAGCAGCAATTAGCATTGTTGCAGAAACAGTTGTTGCGCCATGTTTTTTTTGTGAAACAACGTAAGCTAAGTCTCTTTTACTCGTTTTAATAACCTCTTTACTTTGTGCTAATATTTCAATTTCTTTTCTATCAAGTCCTACATGAATTACACCATTTAAAATAGCAATAGTCGCAGGAACTGCACCTTCTTTACGTATTACACTTTCTACATTTAAAGCCATTTCAATATTATCTGGATAAGGCATGCCATGTGAAATAATGGTAGATTCTAATGCTACGACTGGTTGATTATTTTTAATCGCATTTCTTACTTCATCTTTAATATTCATTGCATTCATTTTAATTAATCTCCTTTAAAATTCTCGCTAATGCTTTACTGCTAATATGTTTTGAAACTGTATTTTGATCGATTAAGTTTAAATGTGCCATTCCAGTACCAACTTTTAAGGGTTCTAAATTATGAATTAGCGCATAAATTATTCCTGCAAAAAATGCATCACCTGCTCCTGTTGCGTTAATAACATTTGTTTTAATACTTTCTTCATATATTAAGATGTTATCCTTATACAATACTGACCCTGCTTCACCTAAAGTGATAATCGTATCTTTTACGCCTTTTGAATCAAAATATTTAGCAATTTCATTTATATCTTCTCTTGAATTATATGAAGTATTTGATAAATAACACGCTTCATAAATATTCATCTTTAACCCTTTAATTCTATCAAAATATGGTCTTAGCTTCTCTGCTTTTTTTGTTGAAATTGCATCAACATAAATGGGTTGCTTAAAGGTTGAAAAAATATAATTTAAAATAGAATCAGATAGATTTGTGTCTAAGACGATAATATCTGATTTCAATATATGGTTTTTGTATTGCTCCAAGTCTTTATAAGTTAACATTTCAAAAATACTCATCCCTGATATACCAATGTATAAATCATTATTTTTATCCATAATTGCTAGATATTTTGAAGTTTCTTTAACTTCAATTGGCAACACTTTAATCCCGGTTTTAATCGCAAAATTATAAATTTCATTTCCTGCAAAATCTTTGGCAAGTGGTGTTATTAAAGTAACATCAACATCAAGTAAAGCTAGATTTTCTGCGATATTTCTAGCGACACCACCATGGCTAACTTTTATGGATCCAGGATTCGAATCATATAAAACCAGTTGTTCAACAGGTTGAGCAATTAAATCCAGGTTAGACCCTCCAATTACGATAACACTTTTCATAGTTCATCTCCATTCACTAATTCGCATTCATATAGTGGTGTGTATGTAAGTAATCCATTTACTCGGTGGCTTTCAAAGATAGTTATTTTATTAACATTGATTGGTTCTTTATAAACCGGCAAACGTTTACTGGTATTAAGATGATTATTTAAAACAACTTCTCTTGCAATAGTAACATGTGGATTGTATTTTCTTTGATCTGCTTTAAACTCTTCAAAAACTAAAGCTTGTTCAACTTTGTTATATAGTTTTTGCAATGCTTTTTTACCCTCTGTCACATCTATCCAAAATAGTTGCTTTCCACGAATATTGTATGAACCTAAATCACCAATTTTAATGTTAAATGCCTTATATGTTTTACTTATACTATTTACTATTTGATAAAGCGAATCTAACTCGTGATGGGTGATTAATCCAATATACTTTAAAGTTATGTGAAAATTGTCATAATGGGTAAATTTTGCTTGATAAAAAGTCGTTTTAAGATATTCTTGTGTTTCTAATAAGTATTTTTTTACTGATTCATCAAACCCAATCCCTATAAATACTCTCATGATTATCACCTAGTATTATTGTAATATTAAATGGAAACTACTTCAAGTAAAGACAAAATAAAACGAAGTGTTTAAACGCTTCGTTTTTTACTTATTGATAAATAGATTAAATAATCTACTATAAAAGTAGTAACTAAAATAAATATAATGCTTAAATATAAAAGTGTTGTATTGTTAAATCGATCAATAATCATTCCGCTAAGTAAAACACCAATTATGGCCCCAAATCCATATGCCGTAAACATTAAACCGTAGTTTTTAGAATAATTTTTTAAGCCATAAAACTCTTTAATCGCTGCTGGTGCTATCGCTAACCAAGCACCCAAATTAAACCAAAACAGACTAAATGATATCGCATATAATGTTAAGAACCTTCCTTGATTTACACTTGAGATTATCGCTGCAATAACTATTAGAAGTATAGATAATCTAGCAGTATAGTCAAACCCTTTCTTATCCATTAATTGCCCAAATATAGGTCTTGCAACTCCATTACAAATAGCAAACAAAGACACGAGTATGGCTATATGATTGCGATTAAAATTATAATTTGCTACACCGATTCGGTAAGAAAGTCCTATCATCATTAAACCAATAGTTGTTGCAATTAAAAACATTGCATAAATACCAACAAACCTTTTTCTTGAAAGGCCTTTATCTATGTGTTGTTGTGAATTAGTACTATAAGCTGATGTTTTAAGAAACATACTTAATGGTACTAATACGATAAAAGAAACAATTGAAAAGAAGAAAAATGTTTGTTTTAACCCAATTGAAGTCAATAACCCATTTGCAAGTGGTGCAGTGATTAATGGAGACATTCCAAAACCAAGTAATACTAGTCCTGTATACAGTCCACTTCTATTTGAAAACTCCTTTTGTATAATAAAAACTGGAATACCATAAAGCATCCCTACCCCAATTCCGCTTAGGACTCCATAACTAAATGTCAGTTGAGTTAATGTTGTTGAAAAACTCGCAAATAGCCAAGCGAATGATATTAGTAAAGCACCGCTCAAAGCAAATAATCGCATATTTTTAGGTGATAGTATTCTACCTGTAACCATCATAGAGATGGCTTAAAAAAACAATGCACTCATGTATGGAATCCCACTTTGAGTTGCATTTAAATTAAAATCATTTTCGACAGATACTCTAAATACACTCCAAGAATATACTGTTCCCATCACAATCATAATTAATATGCTAACGCTAATAATTTTATATGCTTTATTGTTCATAAAGTTCCTCGAAAGATTTTATTTTGAATATCAAAGTATTTATTCAAGTATATCAAAAATAGAATTATTTTACAATAAAAAAAACGTGTATACCTTTTGTGGAATACACGTTAAGTTGATGTTAAATTAAACCCTAATTGATATCCAAAGATTAAAACGTTTACAATGACTGTTAATAATCCAACGCCTCCCAATATTCCAGTAAAAAGGCGTGTCATATTATGACTCTCATACTGCGTTTTAGCTTGTATAAGGCCGTCGACAATCATTGGCATAAGTAATAAAAACCCTATAAAAAAACTCGGTTTAATCCATAAAAACAATGGGGTAAACATCAGAAATCCAATTAATTCTCCTGTACATCTTGCGCAAATAGGTAAAGCTTTCCCCTTACACTTAAATGAGCGTTCAGGTTTTTGATGGCAACCAAATATTAATGGTAGCCATTGATTTCTTTGCATTAATATGCTGCACCTGCAAATGCGCCTAAAATTACCATAAAGATAAATAAGACTACACCAAGTATAACGTTAATTAAAGCCCCCATACCAGCATATTTCGCATCAGCTGGGCGTTCTTTGTTCCATACTAGAAAAAGTACTAGTCCAACAATTGGAATACAAAATCCTAAAATTGCAAAGCCAAAATTACCTTGATTTTGTGTAGGTTGATTTTCTGGGTTCATACATACCCTCCTTTCTTTTATAATAATAGTATAGCACAGTTATTTCGTGTTAAAAACAAATTATTTAAGTAAATATATAAATAGTGATTGTTTAATTTTGGACCGTAAATTCTACATAGCTGTTATCAAACTTAATGGCTTAAAACTCCTGTTAGAATATTTGACAGAATGGTTCTTTACTAGTACAATACATTAAGATAAGAAATGAGGTATACTATGACTACACACGCCCTTATGCATGATATATTACTACGATTTAATATGTTTGAATGTCCAATATGTGATTTATTAAAGTCTACTTCTGATCGTAGATTAAATCAGTTGTTATATGAACATGTTACAGATCCTGATTTTGTAACCAATTTTTTAAATGGAGATGGATTTTGTAAACATCATGCGAACGAAATGATGAAAAAAGGAGATCCTTTAGCACATGCTATTTTATATAGTCATTTACTAGATAAAAAACAACCTTTGTTTGCTGTGAATAAAATAAAACAGAAAAAAAATTCTTTACCTTCACCAACATGTTATATGTGTTCGCATGAATCTAGAAATGAAAAAAACTACGTTGAAGCCTTTGTTAAGTCTTATTCAAACAAAGCATTTAAAGATGCTTATACGGTAAACGGCATTTTATGTCTAACGCATTTTGATTTAGTCAAATCACATCCAAAAATGATTAAGTCATTCGAATATAATCAATTTGTTAATACAACTCAAGAGAAGTTCAATACCTTATATGGGGTACTCTCAGAAATAAAGAGAAAAAGTGATTACCGTTATAAAGATGAAAGTTGGACTACAAGAGAAAAAAAAGCATGGAAACAAGTTGTATATTTAACCAGTGATCAGTATGATTATTTAAGAAAAAAAACTATAATGAAATAAAAAAAATGTTCGTAACTTAAATCATACGAACATTTTTTAATTTTAAACTTATCTTTTACGCAATGGTACTAGGATTTCTTGAAAAAAACTCTCTTAATATTTCAGCAATAACCCCTCTTGTTGTCGCTGAATAGGCTATTTCTCGTGCAACGAGTGGCCGGTCTGTTATAATGCCATCAACTTCTAAATCAACTACTTGTTGTAAATGTGTTTCGCTATTTACTGTCCAGACGTAAATTCCTTTATTTCTAGCATGTAGTCTGTCTACAAAATCAGGATTATTAACAACAAGTGAACGTTCAAATCCGAAATTATCTACCTCAGGATAGCTAATTAATGCATTAAAATCACCATAAAATGTTGTGATTAATAATAGTGTTTCTATATTTTCATTTAATGCTTTTATTCTTCTTAATTGCAATCGGTTAAACGACATTAATACCACTTGGTTTTCAAGTCCATATAGTTCAATTAATTCAATTGTAGCTGCTTCAATTTCTGGGGTAGAGACTTTAAGCTCAACAAATAATATTGTTCGACCTTGTAAGAGTTCAAAGGTTTCTTCAAGTGTTGGAATGGTCTCTCCAGCAAATTCTTCTGAAAACCAACTGCCTGCATCAAAGGATTTAATTTCTTCTAATGTTAATTGATCAACACGTCGATTTTGTGAATCATTAGTTGTTCTACCAACGGTTGCATCGTGCATTATTATAGGGATGCCATCACTAGTCATTCTGACATCAAATTCTACAGCATCTGCCCCTTGTTCAATAGCTAAATCAAAAGCGCTTAATGTATTCTCTGGTGCATCCCATGAAGCGCCTCTATGCGCTATAATTTCGGCTCTATTAAATAGTCCAACTTGTCTTGATGGTTGCGCAAGAACTGTTAAAACACCTGAAATATTTAAGGCAAATATAATGATAATTGTTCCCCATACACCGCGTCTAAATAACTTATAGTTAAACGGTTTTTTGAGTGCACGTTCAGATTCAAAATTTCTTTTATATAGTCCTAAACGTTCTCGGTTTTCATAATACCATACACTGATTAAAGCGTAGTTGATTGGAATCAAAACAAGCGTTGCAATTAGCCCAATAATAAAATATACAGAGTAAAGAATCGTTAGTAAAAATCCTAATACATACTCTTGTCCTCTTGTAATAAACACTATTGCACCAATACTTAAGATAATTAACGTATAAATAAGATATAACGTTCCGTTTAGTATGATATTTAGTAGAACAAACTCCGCAAACATTTTTAGACGGTTCTTTTTTAACATCAATCTTGACTGTGAATACGCTTCTTTAAATGTTAATCGATCCACAGTATATAAATTTAGTGTAAAAATAGTCTCAATAAATAAAATAACTATCATTAGTATACTTACATAAAAACTAATAATAATTAGTGGATAATTAACCATTTGTTCAACCCAATAAGATGGTATAGAAATCGTTGAAGCAATCCCTACAATGTGAAATATTTCTACTAAAATGAAAAATAGAAAGGCTGGACCAATAATTAAAACATGATATCTTTTTAGTACACTTATACTTCTTCTAATTCCTAAAATAACAAAAGATTTAAACTGAATATCTTTTTCATGATACCCATAATCATATAATAAAGATAAAAAAATCATTTCGATGACAATATATATACTTAAAAAAATCATAAGAAATATTAAAATAATTATCGTAGTTGGTTTAAATAAGTACTCTAAAAATAATCGGTTCGTAATGTAAGAGTATCCTGATAACCTAATTGATAAATAAAATAACATTCTCGCGATAGGAAAAATGATTAATAGCCCAATCATTCTGTAAATCGTTTCAAATAAGAGTAATGTTTTAATGTTATACGTTAAACTTTTATACGTATTAATTAAAGTTTTTTTCATTGTAATCCCTCTTGTCATAACAACTATATAAGCTTATTATAACATATTTTATAGATATTTTAGGTGTAGTACTTAACAAAAAAAGCAAGCCTAGGCTTGCTTTTTTAAATAAATTTATGATCCCTATACACCGCGTAAAACAATTTGAGCAAATATATAGGCTATGATTAAGTATGTAATTCCTGCAATCATCATTTGAAATGCATAAGGTGTCATTTCTTCTCGTTCTTTGTCTTTCATGTAGTCATAATAACTTTTATATCTAAAATCATCGCGTTTCATAACTGATTTAAAGCTATAACTGACTATCATAAAAATTTTACCTGCATCAGTGACAATGATTAAGCTAATGAAGAACATCATTAAGCCTATAATAAATAAAGAATTAGACATACTCTCATGTGTAAAAGCATTCTCGAAGAATAAATATTGTGTTAAGAGTACTAACAGAATGCTAATTACAAAAGTAATCAGTAATCGTTTCACTATTTTATTACTTTCTTATACTCTTTAACTTCTGCTTGGTTAGCGTAAACGAAATGACCTGGTTTAATTTCATAAAGTTGTGGTTGGTCATGTTTATAATCATGCATTGCAGGATTATAAACGATGCGTTGACGGGTCTTCTCAAATCTAGGATCTGGAAGTGGTACAGCAGATAGTAATGAACGGGTATAAGGGTGTAATGGGTTTTTAAATAACTCGTCTTTAGGCGCTAGTTCAACTAGTTTACCGTAATACATTACCCCAATACGATCACTAAAGTACTTAACAACCGATAAATCATGGGCAATAAACATAATTGTAATCCCAAACTCTTCACGCAAATCATTTAATAAGTTGATTACTTGCGCTTGAATAGAGACATCAAGAGCACTAATTGGTTCATCTGCAATAATAAACTCTGGTGATACAGCTAACGCACGTGCAATACCAATACGTTGTCTTTGACCACCACTAAACTCATGTGGATAACGACTTGCATGTTCAGGCACAAGGCCTACGGTTTCAAGCATTTCGTTAACACGATTGTTAATCGCTTTTTTGTCTTTTTCACCTGAGATACGTAATCCCTCAGCGATGATTTCTTTTACAATCATACGAGGATTTAACGATGCAATTGGATCTTGGAAGATCATTTGCATTTTTTTCATGACTTCTTTGTCTTCGATTTTTGTATCTTTTTTTCTAGCTGCAAAATCTTCTTTAAGTGTCATGAGTTTTTCATTACGTTTTTCTAAGATAGCTTGAACTTCTGGGCTAGATTTATCAGGTTTAGGTACATCTTTTTTAAGTTCTTTAATTTTTATATCGTATTCTGAGCGAACAGCTTTGATTTTATCGCGTAATTCTCTTGTAACTGTAGGCGCAGAACCACCACGAACTAATGTTTCACCTTTTAAATCTGTTATAAGTTTGTCACGTTCTTCACGTAACGCTTTAATTTCTTTAATGTTTGGATTATTAAACTCTTCAATTTCTCTAGCAGCTTGGTTTTTAACTTCTTTTAAATCTTCTTTAATCGCTAAAGTACCGGCTGATATACGTTTTCCTAAGAAGAAAACTTCACCATCAGTTGGTTCATATAATTTAATGATGGTACGTCCAGTGGTTGTTTTTCCACATCCTGATTCACCAACTAAACTAAATACTTCACCTTTGTAAATATCAAAAGAAATATCATCTACTGCTTTTACAACTAATTTGTTTTTACCAAATCCACTTTTAAAATGCTGTTTTAAGTTTCTAACACTTAATACCGGCGTCTCATTTGCTTTCATTAGTTCTTCACCTCTTTCCCGTTAGTCGCTGCTGTCATTACATCAATACGATCTTGAATAATTTTAGGCATTTCGACTTTAGGTGCATCTTTATGAAGTAACCATGATGCTGCGAAGTGAGTATCAGTAACTTTAAAGAACGGTGGTTCTTCCTCGAAGTCGATTTTCATAGCATATTGACTACGTTCAGCAAATGCATCACCTTTTGGTGGGAACAACATATTAGGAGGTGTCCCTGGAATTGCAGTTAAACGATCCTTACTATTTAAATCTGGCATTGATGATAACAACGCCCATGTATAAGGATGTTTAGGACTATAGAAAATTTCTTCTACTAATCCGATTTCAACGATTTTACCAGCATACATAACCGCAACACGGTCCGACATGTTAGCAACAACACCGAGGTCATGTGTAATGAATATAACTGATAAGCTTCTTTCAGTTTTTAAACGTTTGATAAGCTCAAGAATTTGCGCTTGGATGGTAACATCTAAGGCCGTAGTTGGCTCATCACAAATTAATAAGTCTGGATTCAGCGTTAAAGCAATTGCGATAACGATACGTTGTCTCATTCCACCTGAAAATTGGAATGGATACTGCTTCAAGCGTTTTTCAGGTTCAGGAATCCCAACCTCTTTCATAACTTGAACTGCACGTTCTCTTGCTTCACGTTTAGTAACTTTTTTATATCTTTGTAAGCTTTCTCTTAAATCATCTAGTTCTTTTCTTAATTTTTCTTTATCTGCATCGGATGCATTAGCTAAGCGTTGTTTAACATCAGAAATTTCAGCCCCAACACGTTTCTTTTCATCAAGCCATTCTTGTCTAACTTGTTTTCTAGCAACTGGTGCTTGTTTCTTCATATCTTTTTTCGCTTTTGCAATACGAACATCTAACTCTTTAAGCGTTTGAACTAGTTTTTCTTTTAATGCTGGAACTTCTGCTTCTTTACCTGCTGCTTCTAATTGAACTTTATCATATTTAAAGTGATTTTTAGCTTCTTTTTTAGCAGCTTTAGCGTTTGCGAACTTCATACGTGATTCATGAATTAAATCCTTATAACGGTTTTTAAGTCTTTTACCGTTAATAAGCATCCCTTCAGTAATTTGTTTTCCAATTTTCATAATTGGATTTAAACTTGACATCGGGTCCTGGAAAATCATCCCGATTTTACCCCCACGAATTTTATGGAAGTTTTCCTCACTAATTTTAGTTAAATCTTGATTTTCATAGATGATGCTTCCTTTGTCAATAATAGCATTACCTGCTAAAATTCCCATTATAGCGCGACTAGATACAGATTTTCCTGATCCACTCTCACCAACGATTGCTAAAGTTTCTCCTTCAGCTAAATCGAAAGAAACACCACGTACTGCACGAACAAATCCTTGATTTGTACGGAATGATACCGTTAAATCCTTAACACTTAATTTTGGTGTGTTTTCCATGATTATTCAGACCCCCTTAGTGATGGATTGAATGCATCTCTAAGTGCGTTACCAAACATGTTAAAGGTAATCATTAAGATAGAGATAATTAATGCTGGGAAGAACGTTAAGTAAGGACGCGTAGTTAATGTAGCACGTCCATCAGCAAGTAAAACACCGATTGAAATACCAGATAATTGAATGAAGCCAAATAATCTAAAGCTTTGACCATGTCCAATACCGTATCCTAAATATGAAATCGTTGATTCTGCAAAGATAACACCAGGAATCATTAAGATACTTGCTGTAATAATTGTCCCAATCCCATTTGGTAAGATGTGACGGAAGATAATACGTGAATCCTTAGCACCTAATGTTCTTGATGCTAATACATATTCTCTACCTTTATAACGATAGAACTGTGTACGTGTGGTCCCAGCAACACCGAGCCATCCTGTAACAGTCATTAAAACGATTAAGGTGAGTACCCCTGGTCCCATGATAATTACGAATAGTGCTAGCCAGACTAAGAACGGAATACGTCCTACAATTTCTCCGAAACGTTCCATTAGTAAGTCAACCATACCACCATAATATCCTTCAATTGAACCATAAACGATACCAATAGAGATATTAATCATTGCTACAACTAAACCAATTAATAGTGAAGTTCTAAGTCCTAGCCAAACCATCGCAAAATAATCGCGACCCCCTGGGTTAGTACCAAAGAAGAAATAAGGAATTTCATCATATCCAGCATAAGCTAAATAATCAATAACAACATGATAAGAATAGAAGAAATTACCATCTGGTCCTTGTAGTTCTTCTGATTTAGATATTACTTGTTTAATTGGACAACCTTCTTCAAAAGTCCAACCATCCCCAATATATTCATCGATGACACAAAGATCTCCATATTCACCGATTAAACGATAATAATCTTCAGAAGAGAATGCTTCATCGATAAATTCACCAAATGCTGCTCCATAAGAATCAAAATTAAAAGTTGCCATTAGAATTTCTCCACGGCTTCTACCAACAGATCCAGCATTTGTATCTTCTAATTGGAAGCGCGCTAAATCGAAGCCACTTGCTTGATAGACAGGCTCTTCATTACCATCATTAAATACTTTTACACTGTTAAGCGATACAACATTTCCTGAACCTGCATTCGCAGTCAGTTCTAATGAAATTCTTGATAATAAGAAACTGCTTAACTCTGAATCAAAAACATTAAATTCATGTACACCAGCTTCAGTAATGGTTCCGATAATTACCGGATCACCACTTGAAGGGGTTAAAATAACATTTAATTCCGGATTGCTTCCGTTAATTGAAAATACATCAACAACAATTTTTGGGTTATTCCCTGGTGAGAAACTCACACTTGTTCTTGAATTCATTTGAACTGAACTAGCAAGCCTTGCAATGGTTAATCGAACTTGCCCACCAACACAGTTTTCAACGACGTTAGTACAAAAAACTGAATAATTATCTAACGTGCTCATTTTAATATAATCAGGATTAAACCCAACAGGTAATCCTAAGCCAGTCTCAGGATCAATCGTTGATAAATCGACAGGCTGATCACTATAAACACGTGTTCCATCAGCTATACCAAAACGTTCTAAAATTGGAACTCTTGGCGGTAAATATTGTAACTGAACATCAATACGTGTGTAGTTTTTACTTGTTAACATTGGTACAAATATTGATAATAAAATTAAAGTTACTAAGATAAAAGTCGCGATTAAATTCGTTCTATTTTTACTGAATCGAATAAAGGCATCTTGAAAATAACCAATAGGTTTGGTTTCAAGGCGTTTATCATAAATTTTTTCATCACGTTGAACAAATTCGAACTTATCTTTAGTGATATGATCTACTTTTCTATCTTTTTCCATTATTTTCTTGCCCCCATTCTGATTCTAGGGTCAACAAGACCATACGTTAAGTCTACAAGTAATACTGCAAATAAACTTATGAACGTATAAAACGCTGATAACGCTAAAATTAAATTATAGTCGAAGTTATTTGGCGTTAAGGCTTGCAGATATACTCGACCCATTCCTGGAATTGCATAAATTCTTTCAATAATAACAGATCCACTGAGTAGTGATACGAATGAGAAAATAATCGTTGGTACTAATGGAACCATTGAGTTTCTCATTGCATGTCTAATTACTGCTTGTGAACGCGTTAGCCCTTTAGTTCTTGCAAGTAATAAGAATTCTGATGTTAATACCTCAGTTAATTCCGCACGCGTTAAACGAGTTAAGCCTGCGATTGCGCCAAGTGAAATCCCTGCAACAGGTAAAATTAATGCATAATACTGTACAGCGCCCCTGACATCCGCGGACGGATAGGTGGCTGGAATCCAACTTACATTAAACGCAATTAACATAACTAAGAATAACATTACAACGAAACTTGGAACGGATATAAATATCATGACACCAAGTGATATAATATTATCTGTTAATTTATTTTTTCTTAAAGCCGCTAAAATTCCTAAAAAGAATCCAACAGGCATGAACACTAATAAGGCTAAAAAGTTAATTCTCATCGTAATTGGCAAACGTTGTTCGATAATTCTAAAAACGTCAACATTAACTGCAATACGAGTAGATTTACCCCAATCCCATCTTAGTAAAATATTTCTTGCCCAAATTCCATACTGGGTAATAATCGGAACAGGTACATAAACTCTGTAAACATCACCATCTGAACGATAGTAACACCCACTACATCTTTGGTACTCGTCGTTTCTTATCTGTTGTACAATGTCTGGGTCACTAATTATTTCGACCGTATAATATCCTTTAGATGCCAAATCTGCATAGTAAGAGTTTCTAGCATCGACCTCATTAGGTGGGTATTCAGGAACTAATTGAATCGTAATAAATAAGAGAGATAAGAATGTGACCAATACAACAAAAATCCATATTGTTCTTACAATAATATATCTCAGCATATTTCAGTCCTTCTTTCTTCTAAAAATTTTTGTAACTCATTTATAAAATAATAAATTCTTTATAGGTTAGCTCACACTATACTTGTTTGTAAACACTACTCGTATTCTGTGTGAATAACATAATGCACTAATCGTGATGTGTTGTAAAGTCTTTTTCAATTTAAAACAATTGATGGATTAAACTTAGTGAAAGCATACATATTTTGTGTTGTTGTTAATGAACCAAGGCTTACATTAGATTTGATTCATCAAATGTTTTAACAAAACACATGGAAAGCACTACATTTGTGTTATAAAAAACTTTAACAATTGCAAGTAGGATCTACAATTATTAACAGCGTACAGCACCAACATAGAATTTGTGTATTCATAGTTAAAAATCTGAAAATACTCGAAAATAAGATGTGCGAAAATAAGTTCCATTAATGAACTTATGTTTTTTTTTATAGTTTACTGTAATTTAATACAAACAACAAGCAAACCATCCAGCATTTGCAAAGATGGTTTGCATGTTTATTAAAACATAATTGCTGTTTGCTTATCTAATAATTGCTATTTCGAATTGAATAAACAATTCATCAATTATCAAAGATTATTCGACTAATTTTCCGTCAACAACTGTTGTTGGACCAACAAGTGCTTGAGCTAATGCATCGAATGACCATAATTCAGTAACTACATCACCATCTAAGTTAGTATAAGTAACTGGGATGTCAGGAGTATTCGAATCGAATCCGAAGTTTAAAGTGAATCCTGAACGGTTGTCAGTCATGAATACGTCTAAGAAGCTAGCTGCATCAAGTGTTGAACCACTGATTCCACCAGTACCTGTATCGAAGTTACCAGGAATGATGTAGTCAAAGTAGTTATTAGGGAATGGTGCAGGAGTAATGTTAAATGTTACAACAACATTATGAGTAGTACTATTGAATAATTGCTCATAAGTATCTACTAAGTAATCAGCCATTAATGCTTGAGCTGTAGATCCTGCTTGGATAACCATACCGATTTCAATAATCGTAGGGTTAGTAACAGTACCAGGTTGGTAAGTACCATTAGCAACTAATCTGTTAATTGCATCATTGAAGTATGCTCTCGCTAAGTCTGGGTTATATCCTTGAGTTGAAATAGATAATCCAGGGTTAACGATTGAAGATTGAGTAGTATTACGGAATGCAGTACCTTCAGCTGCGTCTACAACGTAAGCAGAGCTGAAAATAAATGGCATTGGTTCTGCAGTTTTCATGATATCTCTAGCTAATACTGTACGGTTTACACCGAAGTATAATGCGCGTTTGAATGCTGCATCAGCAAGAAGTGGTTCTGGTACGAAAGGACTGTCTTCAAAGTGCGCTCTTTGGTTTTCAACTGTTCCAAGACCGTTAATGTTTAAACGGAATGCAGTAGCACCAGGTACACGAACTAAACGAGGGTCATTTCTGTAATCTTCATAACTTACAGTAGGAACACCAGTACCGTCTAATAATCCGTTTAAGAACATTTCGAATATAACTTCAGCCTCAGCATGAACTTCAAATGTTCTACCTGTATAGAAGTATAAGTCTTCGTCATGGAAGTTAGGGTTTTCTAACATACGTACGATACTATCTGATTGATAGAATGATACATAGTAAGGTCCTGTATAGAAAATTGTAAATTCATCAGTACCATAAGTAGTTGTATGTGCACCTTCACCATCGATTGTAGTTAAAGCATCATATAAATCGATGTTAATTGGGCTCATAACAAATGATGATAACCAATAAATAACGTTCCACTCAGACATGTTGTTAACGAATGTGAACTCAACTGTATAGTCGTCATGAACTTTAATTCCAACGTCTTCCCAGTCTAATTCTCCATCAACAAATCCACGAGCACCAACGATACGTTGACTAGCAGTTAAGAAGTCTCCACCACCAGCAACAGCACGAGGCCATTCTTGTTCCATAGCTAATTTGTAAGTGTTTACAAAGTCATTTGCATCAATTGTTAAATCCCAACCACTAAAGTCAAGTTCTAATTCAGTTGCTGCATTTGGATGAGGGAAGAATGCAAGATCTTCTCTTAATGGAATACGCCATACTTTAGCAACCTCAATACCTGTATCTAGTGTTTCTGCATCAACTGGAACTGGCATAGCTTCTGCCATTGATGGAACGATTTGATATCCATCTTTAGTTGCGTTGAATACGAAACGGTAAGGAGAATCTAAGAATAGACCCATTAAGTCTGAAGTTACAGACCCTTGATAAATCCATTGGTTAAATGTTTCTGGATTACTTCCGATAGTTCCACGGTAAGTATACTCACCAGCGTTACCTAGTTGGTTGTTATCCATAATTACAGTAGAGTCATCTTCAGTCATAGTACCATATGCAACTCCGTATCCCATAACAGGAACGAATTCGTCAACTGGTAACTGAACACGATCACTATACATTGCGAATGTTGAGTTAGCGAATAGTGGAACCCCACCATTTACTGTAGTTAATAACCATCTCTCAGCATAAGCGAATAGTGTGTTTCTAAGCTCTGGAGTAGCAAATTTAAAGTCCGCAGATTGGTCTGGGTAATTTGCAAATAGATATCTAACTGTAACTACACGAGTAACTGTAGTTGACATATCCTCAGAGTTAGTCGCTCTATAAGTAAGTGTATATGTACCTACTTGGTTTGTATTAACTGTACCAGTTACAGTAACAGTTAAAGAACCATCTTCAGTATCAGTAGCCGTAACACCAGCTAGTGGGTCAAAAGTTGCACCTACCTCAATTGTTACGTTACTTGCTCCTGAAATAACTGGAGCTGTTCTATCCGGATCCGGATCTGGATCTGGATCTGGGTCAACAGTTCTATTACATGCAGCAACAGTTAACGCCAGTAATCCTAAAGTTAATACTAATAAAAACTTTTTCAAAATTATATCTCCTCTCTTTTTTTGGGTTGATTAATAAATAATCATTTATATAAACTTCGTATAACCTCTATATTAAATAGAGTCTATATGAAAATTTATAACACCTCTAATAATTTTGAATTCTTTGTTTCTGTACACCATAATTTAAAAAGTAAATTTGGTTATAATACCCCATATTAATTTACTTTTAAGCAATTATATCATGTATGTATAGGTAAGTAAAGATTAAATAGGGGCTACTTTTTAAAAAAATATCACATAAGAAACGTACTCTTATTCTAACATAAACCGCTAAGCAGTGCATAATATATTTTAATTAAAGCCTTTTCATATGTGACTATTTTAGGTGCGATACATATGAAATTACTTTCATATATATAAAATTATACACTATTCTTATTAAAAAATGAATGCATTCTACATGTTTTATAATGCATTTTAGGTTTAATCTAATGCATATAATATGAAATCTTGCTGATTTTTTGATGGATAATAAAAAAACGCTATATATATAAGGATACTATAGCGTCTTAAAATTAGTCTTTTTCTTGATCGTTATTTTTCTTTTTTCTTATCTTGCTTGTACTTTCATGAATTTTATCTTTTGATTTTTCTATTGCCACTTTTGTTTTATCTTGAGCGGACTTTAATTTTTCTGATTCGTTAATTTTTGTTTTAGTTTCGTTGAGCTTATCAATGGTCTTTTGAACAATTTGACCAGTTTTAACGCCAATTTCATGTCCTTTTTCTTCAAACTTACGTTCTACATCTGTTCTAGTATCAACAACTTCTTCTTCGCTTTTTTTCTTTTTTTTAAACAACATATAAACCCTCCTAATAGTGTTTATTAATCTACCTTTATTTTACCAAGAACCTGTGAAATTTTTGTGGATATGTTATGTTAATTTTGTGATAAGTAAAAAAAGGGCCTATGCCCTTTATGTAATTCTAGGTATTATGCTTAAAACGTAAATGGTTATACTAATTGTTAATCCAAGTAAAGCCGCAATACCCGGCCATTTAGCGTCTTTTGGTTTATCTTTATGCCATAGAAAATAAAAAATGATTCCGATATGAGGAAGAAAGAGCGAGAAAAAAGTGACAATTGATAGAATGACCAAGCGTCTAGCGACTGGTACTTCTTCTTCTGGAATGTTTAAACTTTTTCTTTGATACATCGCGCCAAAAGAACTATGACGATCTTTATTATATTCGGATTGGTTGCTAGGTTCATGCTTCATAAAATTAGTCCTCCTTGCATTCACTACTATTATACACTAATCATTAAAAATGACAATTTTATTCGGGGTTCTTAATAATTTCTGCTGAAATTGCTAAATTTCTGAGCCATTTTTCCTTTTTGAATCTGGTTGTTGCAATAAAGGCTTTAGGAATATCTAGTCCTTGAATAATTAAAAACATCATGGTTACAGGAAGGGCTGTAAAATAGGCTAGTGTTAAAGCAATAGGTACCGCAATTATCCACATATATCCAGAATCCATTAACACAGTCGAAAAAGTATCTCCCCCTGATCTTAATACAAAATACATCGCAACATTATAGGAAAAAAATGGAATAAAGAACGCATTAACTCTTATATTAAACATTGCAATATTTTTAGTCGATTGATCAATTTGATAAAAGTCTAGCACGAAATAACTCAAAATAAACAAAATAGTCCCCGCAAATGTCGCAATCATGACCGCAAAAGCAATCAGTTTTTTGGCATTATCTTTTGCTTGTTCTAATTCGTTCGCACCAAGTGTGTTGCCAACTAATACAGCAACACCTGTTCCTACTGCACCAAAAGTTACAAACACTAACTGACTCACTGCATTTGTTATATACATCGCTGCTAAAGCGGTATCGCCTCTTTGAGCATAAGAAAATAAAAACGCCGTTTGACCAAGCGACCAAAACGCTTCATTGAGTGTTAACGGTAAAGCCATTGCAGTAATTCCTATTAATACCTTTTTTTCTATTCTAAATAGTCTTAAAAACTTAGTTTTAAATAGTGTTCCTCGTTTTAAGTAAAATATAAACGTTAGAATAAATTCAAGTATACGTGCAATTAATGTGGCTATTCCTGCCCCAAGAACTTCTAAACGCGGTAAGCCAAAATTCCCAAATATTAATCCATAATTTAAAATGGTATTTGTTAGTACGGCAATTATTGATATATACAGTAATGGTCTTGTAATTCCTATTTCTCTAAATGTTGTAGATATTGCAATAGATAGCGCAAGTGGAATAAGACTATACTTTGTAACTGCTAAATAGTTTAATCCGTTTGTAACGGTATCTTCGGTTTGAGTAAACAGCATAAATAACTGTCTACCAAATAGCGTAAATGTGATAATTGCTAGTAAAGAAACACCAAATCCTACAACTACTTTGAAACGGAAAGTTTCTCTTAACTTTTCAAAATCTTTTGACCCATAATACTGAGCAGAAAATATCCCAGCACCACCTAATACGCCAAACGTTATTAATATAAACACAAAATACAGTTGATTTACAACTGATACAGAGTTAATGGCAGATTCGTCTAAAGAACCTACCATAATATTATCGATAAGTTGTACAAGGGTTGTTATGAGTTGTTGAATAACTAAAGGCAACGTAATTGTGAATAGTCTTCTATAAAATTTACGATCACCGATATAACTACGTATCATCATGTAAATCACCGCCAATTTCTACCATAGCAATTATACACTTTATACATCATAAAATAAACCTTTTTTAAAGAAAAAGCAGCCTTGGCTGCTTATTTAATTTTTTGGGCTTTTAAAACATATGTAAGTGGCATGCCTTGTTTGTTTAAGTGTGTAAATATATTTCCTTGATCGATATCATTTTCTTCAAAATGTGTGATTATAAAGCCCGCGTTATAAAGACCATTTATAATTGAAGATAATGTATGAGAATAACTTGTAAAAACACTAGATTCATACGTTTTATTAGTCATATAGCCCATACCGGATGTTTCTATCCAAGGGGTGCTTTTAAAATAATCGAATGCAATATTTTTAGGATAATCCTTGTTATAGGCTTCATGACTTGTTTCTGCCATCATATTTCCAAAAGGATGCATGTCTTCGATGATTAATAATCCGCCGTTTTTTATGGTTTTACTAACGGTTTT
Source organism: Liberiplasma polymorphum (assembly GCF_043951795.1). Lineage (NCBI taxonomy): Bacteria > Bacillati > Mycoplasmatota > Mollicutes > Liberiplasmatales > Liberiplasmataceae > Liberiplasma > Liberiplasma polymorphum. Next base: position 19,975 of record NZ_JBIOAG010000030.1, read on the forward strand.
AAATACTTCATTTAAATCTTCAAACCAACAAAGTGCACCCACAGTAAATAACCCTACATCAAACTGATTGATATGGGTGTCATCAAGCGCAAGTAAATCAGTTGCATAAAACGATGCATTCATCGTATTTAATGCAGCAATTTCATTGGCAAAATTCATCATATTTTCTGCGATATCAAATCCAATAACTTTTTTAAAGCCATAGCTTAGTGCCGCTAAAGTTTCTCTACCATTGTTACAGCAAAATTGCCCTAAGGTTTTACTATTTGTATTGATTTGAGAAAATAGTTCATCGATTGCTGGTGTAAATAGTTTTTTTGGATTCTTAACAATCGTTTCTAATAACGTTTTATCAAAGTTTTCACTTCGGTTATTAAAAGCTTCTTCCCAAGCAATTTTATTTTTAAGTCGATAATTTTCCATGCTGTTAACCTCTTTTATAATAGTTTTAATGTATATTATTGACAAACTGGGGCTTGATAGGTGACACCTTTAGTATCTACAGTCATATGTGAAACAATAATACTAGGTGAAGGTGTTTCCCCTTGCTTAGGTGCCGTTGCGATGTAATCAAGTACTGAAAACCCTGCAATTAATCCACCAAATGCGGCATAATTTCCATCTAACCCTGGTGTATTTTTATGCATGATAAAAAACTGAGTAGAGGCTGAGTTTGGTTGATTAGTTCTTGCCATTGATAATATGCCTCTAAAATGACCAAGTGGATTTACAAAGCCATTACTAGTAAATTCACCGAAGATATTACATGTACCTGCCTCACCCATACCACCTTGTATCATGAAATCTTCAATGACTCTATGAAATGGGATATCTATGTAATAATCGTTTTGAATATTATGAATAAAATTATTCACTGTATTTGGAGCGATATTAGGAAATAACTGTAACACCATAACGCCAACGTTTTTAACATAAATATGGACAACAGGATTCGTATCATCTAATTGATTACTATATGAAATATGATTTTCAGAAATCCATCTAGCATATAATGTTACATCTTCTTCAAATCTGTTTTTTTCTGTAACTGGGTCTGGTCCTAATTTTGTTAAATACCAACCTTCAAACAAAAACCCCTCACGCGTTGGGACTGGTAAATTAAAGCTATCATTAGATTTAATAACTAATGGGTCTAACTCTTCCCCACCATTCGTATCAAAGGTAAGATTGATTTTAGACCCTGAACAAGCGGCTAGAGTAAGTACTAATAATGTTAGTGTTACTGTAAATATAACTTTTTTCATAATATTCTCCTTAATTTTCTTCGTGTATTTTTTTACCAATTGCATTTAAATAGATCACAAATTTATTAATTCCATCAAGGTTTAATGCTTCATTCATTAAATCATCGTCATACGCTGCAATCGCAACAGTTCCCGCTTGCAAAGTCTCGGCAACTAAATAAATATTTTGAGAGACATGACCCGCATCTAAAAAGAGATATCTATACCCTCTTTCGCTATAGCGATAACTCATGCGGTAAGGATCAGCAACAAGAATAAATGTTACGGCAGAGTTTTTAATCATAACTTGATTTAGACTTGCCTTAGTTATCTTATCTACAAGTGTATTGTCTATGTTTTCAATAACTAGTTTATGGGTTAATGCACTATAACGATATACCCCTTTTTGAAGCCCTTTAACATTGTTTACTAAAATATACATATCAAACGCATGTCTTGCCCCTGCTGAAGGGACGGTTCTTCTTGTATTAGTTTTTAGCGTTTGTTTAATCCCTATACTCATATAAAGTAAATAACTAAGTTCATCCATCGTTAAACTATCATCAGAATATTTTCTTAAGCTTTGTCTATTAATGATTGCATCATGTAGTAGTGTTTCGGGTTTATCTAGTGTTGTAATCGGTGGTAAATCAATGGTTTCTTTGGTTACTGGTGTTTCTAGTTCTGGTTGAGGTTTTTCTAATGATTGATCACTTGGTGTTAAGTTTTTATATTTTGTAACTTCTAAAAACATATTCACTTCTTTTTTCATTTTGAATCCCTCCAATAGTTTAATTATAATGTAATTCCACATGTTTAACAACCATCTATGTTGGGTTAATCTGCTTCATAAAGTGTGATTTCGTAATCACATATTTCTTGATAGAACTCTTGTTCATGGGACACTAATATTAGTGTGCCTTCATATTTAGCTAATGCCTCTTTTAACGCTTCTTTTGCTTCTGCATCTAAATGATTTGTGGGCTCATCTAATATTAAAACATTTCCTTTTTTATGTCTTAACAAAGCAAGTCTTACTTTGGTTTGTTCTCCACCAGATAATGTATTGAGTTGACGTGAAGCCATCTCAAAATCTATTCCATGATTTCCTAATAATCCCATAACTTCTTTTTTAGTAAAATTCGGATAGTAATTGTGGACTACTTGAAACGGCGTTAAATGATCTTCAAATTTAGTGTCTTGTTCAAAATAGGCAATTTCAGCTGTATCTATCCAATCAAACTTTCCACTAATTGAGGGGATTTGACCTAAAACAGTCTTAATGAATGTCGATTTACCGATTCCATTTTTCCCTGTTATGGCAACTTTATCTTCTTTAATGATTGTAAAACTTAATGGATCTACAAGTGGAAATTGATACCCAATTTCTAAGTTATCAATAACTAAAACATCTCTACCTGTAGAACGTGCCATTGGAAATCCGAACTTGTATGTTCTGTTTTTCTTAGGTGGGGCTACTTTAACAATTTTTTGAAGTTGTTTACGTCTACTTTGAGCGCGCTTTGTTGTGCTTGCTCTAGTAATATTTTTTTGAATAAAATCTTCTGTTTTTGAAATAAACTTCTGTTGAGCAATGAAGGCTTTCTTTTGTTGTTCATAGCGTAACTCACGTTCTTTTAGATAATAATCGAAATTCCCTTTATACCTTGTGATTTGCTTACCTTCAAGTGCGAATACAGTCGTTGCAATCTCTCGTAAAAAGTCTTCTTGATGGGAAATTACAATGTACGATTTAGGGTAACCAATTAAAAACTTAGTTAACCATTCAATATGCTTTACATCTAGAAAGTTTGTAGGCTCATCTAAAAGTAAAATATCTGCTTCTTCTAATAATAGTTTAGCTAAAATAATTTTAGCACGCATCCCACCAGATAAATGTTTAATAGGGCTATCAAGTATTTCAATATTTAGTCCTAATCCACTTAATATTTTACTTACTTGTGATTTTATACCATAAAAATCCGCTTCAAGTAATTGCTCTTGTAAGGTAGAAGCACGATTAAGAATGCGTTCATGTTCACTTAGATTAGATGCATTTAAAGACGCATATAATGCTTCCATTAAACGTTCTTTTTCAAATAAATCATAAAACACTTCATATAAATAATCCTTTACAAACACTTCACCATTAATAACAGCATACTGATCTAGGTAACCAACTTTCTTATTTGGTAACCAAGCTATGCTACCGTCATCGGGTTTAATCAAACGATCAAGTAATTTTAATAATGTACTCTTACCTGTTCCATTTGGTCCCACTAAAACAGCGTGTTCACCTTCAAAAAGACGTAAACTCGCCTTTTCATATAATAATTCACTTCCGTAACTAAACGTAAGATTTTCAACATCTAATAAACTCATAACTTAAAACTCCTTATAACTATAATGCCTTTTTGATTATACACTATTTTATCGCAATAAAAAAGCCAATATAGGCTTATTTATATGTAACTTAGTCAGTTTCTGACATTATTTTTAAAATTTCTTTATCTGTATATTTCATCCCATCTTTTGCTAATCGGCTTACATTGCTTAAGGTTTGTTCTACCCCTTTAGCGATAATCCCATCTCCACCAAGAAATTCTTGTCCTTGCAAGTACATTTGATACCCCAAAATACCCGCATCTACCGATGTCGCTATTTTAGCGGCACAAGAAGGTTTTGCCCCATCACAGATCATACCTGAAATAATAGCTAAAGCATTGACAATGGTGTGTGCGATGGCTTCATACCCATCGCCATGTAAATAAGCAATCCCTGCACCACTTCCTGCACCTGAAAATACTGCACCACAATAAGCACTTAAGTTCCCTACTCCGGTTTTTTGGTGAACGGTTACTAAGTTTGAAACAATTAATGCACGATATAACTTTTCTTGTGGTACCTTAAGTTCTCTAGCATAAATAATAACAGGAATTGACGCAGTTAATCCTTGATTGCCACTTCCAGCAACGATGGTTACAGGAAATTTACTCCCACTCATCCTAGCATCCGATGCAGCCGCCGCAAGTGCTTTGGCACGTACCTTTATATCATTACCATAAACACTCAGTAGTACCTTTCCGATATTAGCACCATAATTTTCTTTAATGCCTTCCATAGCGATGGCCATGTTGTTTTCTATTTGTTGGTCTAAAAAAGGAATCAAATCATCAAGTTCAACGTGATCTGCAAATGCCACAATTTCTTTGATTGACAGCAGTTTTCTTTCTTGTTCTAATGGATCGTTATGCTCTGTATCTTTTTTACTAAATAAAACCAACCCGTTTTTTTCTATATGTACAAAGTTTGTATGATGATGCGCAATACGAACCTTCGCATAAGCATCATCATGAAAAGCTGTTATTTGTAAGTCAAATGGGAAAAAAGAATCTACGGTAAAAACTTCAATAAGACATGTATTTAAAAAGGCTTTAATTTCTTCAATTTTTGATTCAGAAACATCTGATAATACATCTAAATTTTTAACACAGTTTCCAGCAATGATTCCTGCTGCTATGGCTGATTTAATCCCTTTTAATTGATTGGTATTTGGTACAATAACACTTTTAGCGTTTTTAACGATGTTTTCACTTACTTCAACTTTTACTCTTTGAGGGATGATGCCTAAGGTTTCTTTAACCTTAGCTGCACCAAGTGCAATAGAAATAGGTTCAGTACACCCTGTAGCTGAAACCAATTCTTCTTTTAATATTTTTTTATACGCTTTATATCTAACTTCCTGTAAGTTCATAAGTACACCTCAGTTTCATCATGTACAATTATAACTAATTTGCAACAAAAATGAAAGCGCTTTTAGTGATATT
>NZ_JBIOAG010000031.1:0-23229 GCF_043951795.1 Liberiplasma polymorphum
ATTTTTTTTAAAAAAAGAAAAAAAGCAGAATCACTCGAATGATAAGTTTGAGGTGAATAAATGAAAAAAATTATAGTAAGCATTTTGATAATAATTAGTCTTTTAGCATTAACTGTGCCACTGAAAGCAGAAAACACTGAACCCATTGGAAAAAACTTATTTAATCCAGCATTATTTGAAAAAGACGGTCATAGCATCTTAGCCTTTCGTAAAATTCCACTAGAACCAAATATGACATATACATTTAGCATGCATGTAAGCTATTTTGAATATGATTTAGCCTATGACACTGGAAGAATTAGGGCATTTGATGAATACGGTGACTATTTTGATTTTACTAGTAGCACCCATGATATTTGTAGTTATATTGATCAAATTATCTCGTGTACCTTCACCACATCAGCACTCAGTAGTGGTGTTTATATTGATTTTTATGGTGAGGAGATAGCAGGATCATTTGATAACGGTTATTGGCATCAAGAAATGCAACTTGAAGCAGGGACAAAGCGAACAAACTATGAAGCCTACATTGGTCAAGAAATAGCGGATGAAACCCCACCGGTTTTTCAAGGTCAAGGCTACTTTATTACGAGTTATACGAGTCTATTAAGTCTTGAGACAATTATTAGTGAAAATATTTCAGCTTATGACGATATTGATGGCGACTTAACGAGTGATATAAAAATAATTGAAGATCACTACTCAGATAATATCGGTAAAGTAGGAGAACATACAGTGCTCCTTGAAGTAGAAGATAGTAGTCATAATAAAACACAGTTTTCTTTAGTGATTATTATAAAAGACGAGATTCTTCCAATTATTACAGGACCAGACACTGTTTATGTAGATGTAGATATGCCACCAAATTTAGAAGAAATTATAGAACAACATTATAGTTTCTATGATGATTATGATAAAGAATTATTCGAGTATGTGATCTTAGATGACTATTATTCAGGACACAAAAATTCAATAGGTCTAAAACAAGTCACAATTGAAATATCAGATAGTTCATTAAACAAAACCCAAAAGACCATTAACATTATGGTTGAAGATACGGTTGCACCAGTTATCACTGGCGACACGTCATTGACGATTAGTTTATCGCAAGGATTAATGATTAATGATTTACTGAGTTTTTATGAAGTTACTGATAACTATGATTTAAACCCTGTTATAATCATAGATAGTCATACGTTCATAGATGAACTTAATCGCTTAGGTCAATACACTATGATTTTAAAAGCAACAGACACTTCAGGTAACGAAACTACTTACCAAGTATCAGTTACAATCATAGATGATATAAAGCCGGTTATTTTAGGACAACGTTACTATGAAATTTCATACACACAAGCATTAGATTTAGCATGGATTAAATCACAACTGTCAATACTTGATAATTATGACGATTTAAATCATCATGATTTAGAAAAAATATACGATAGTTATACACCTAATCAGTCGAATCCAGGACTATATAAAGTTGTTTATAAATTAAACGATTATTCAGGTAACTTTACAACCCACACCTTCTTTATTCAAGTGGTTGATGATCAAGCGCCTAATTTTACATTTGGTGCAAATATTACACTTGAACTAGGTTCGACACTAAGTAATCATGAACTATTCACAATTTTATTAAGCATGCCAAACATCCAAGCTTACAATCCTGTAGAGCTTGAATTAATAAGCGAAATAGACTTTACAGTGGTGGGTAAACAATCTGTGGATGTTGAACTTATCAACGCACAAGGTGAAAAAATAATCGAAACAATTATGCTTCATATCGTTGTGCCACAAGACCCTCCAAGTTATACATATTATTATGTTATTGCATCGTTAACGATAATGGTTTCAATCACAGTATATTTTGTAATTAAAAGAAAAACATAAGAAGGGGAAACCCTTCTTTTTACTGTAATAACTAGTATTAAAGGCGTATCATATACAATTACAACGATTTAATGCAAAATCTATTGAAAAAAAAACGGAATACGATATAATTAATTAGGTAAAGCCTAACTAACTAGTTAAAGAGGTGGAATGATGGATAAAGAATTGTTTCGATTATCGTTTAATAAATTCTTGAAAATGTATTTTGATTCATGTAAAGAAATTTATACAGAGCTTGATAATATTGAACTATTAACGGATAAACAATTCCGTTATTTAAAGATGATTGATCAAAAGAATGAAGTAACAATGGGAGAACTAGCTGATTTATTTCAACTATCCAAACCAACGGTTACTGAAATGATTAAAAGATTCGAAGATACAGGACTTATAAACAAAAGAAAATGTGACACCGATGGACGTGTTTCATATATTTCTTTAACCGAGCAAGGAAAAACTCTTGCAAATTCAAATAAATTAGAAAGTCAGCGCGCTGTTGAGAAAATATTTGCCAAGTTAACTAAAGAAGAACTGCAAATACTACAAGGTATGTTTGACAAAATAGGGCAGGTGTAAATCATGATTTTTGGTAAAAGTATTAATAAATATTATTTAAAGTATGCACATTTTTTCATTTTAGGAGTAATTGCATTAATTATTGTGGATTTATTTCAATTAGAAATTCCATTGATTACAAGAACGCTTGTTAACACGTTAGAAGAACGCGCACTTTCTGGTGATACAGATAGAACGTTCTTAATTGATATCATTAAAAACCTTGCGTTTATAACGATTTTTATCGTTTTAGGACGTTTCTTTTGGCGATTTGGAATCATTGGGGCCTCAAGACGTATCGATTACGATTTAAGAAATGAAATGTTTGATCACACAACAAAATTGTCTAATCGCTTTTATTCAGAGAAAAAAGTTGGCGGACTTATGGCCCATTTCACGAACGATTTAGAAGCTGTAAGACGTGCAATTGGACCAGGTATGGTTATGTTTGTTGATGCATTGTTTTTAGGAACATTAACATTTTACCGAATGGCACAACTGGATTTACGCATGACCCTCATTTTAGTGTTACCTTTAGTTTTAATTAGTACACTAGGTATGATTTTAGGTAACCGTATGAGAAGAAGATTTAAAGCCAGTCAAAAAGCTTTTGAAGACTTAAGTGATTTTACACAAGAAAGTTTTTCAGGGATTAGTGTTATTAAAGCATTCGTTAAAGAACGAAACGAAATTAAAGCCTTCCTAAGAGCAAATAAAAACGCTAAAGATAAAAATATAGCCTTTGTTAGAATGGCAACCATTTTACAAGTATTAGTGGGGTTAATTGTAAGTTTAGTATTCGTTTTAATTATTGCTTATGGTGCTAACTTAATTGATACCACAAGAGATTTAGGTGCAGACCGATTTACACCCGGTGATTTAGTTGCCTTTATTTCATACTTTGGAATGCTTATATGGCCGATGATGGCTTTAAGTATGATTATTAATGTTCGCTCACAAGGGAAAGCGAGTTTAGAACGTATTAATAAAATATTAGATGAACCCATCGATATTCAAGATAAAGATGTTATCGATATTGAAGAAATTCAAGGCGATATTGAATTTAGAAACTTAAACTTCCGTTATCCTGACGGGGAAGAAAATGTCTTAAAAGACGTCTCCTTTAAAATTAAAAAAGGACAAACCGTGGGGATTTTAGGAAGAACAGGTAGTGGTAAAACCAGTGTTGTTGATTTATTATTACGCATTTATAATGTTGAAGAAAATCAACTACTCATTGATGGTATTGATATTATGAACTTGCCATTTAAAAAAGTAAGAGAAAGTATAGGGTATGTTCCCCAAGATGGCTTCTTATTTTCTGATACGATAAGAAATAATATCTCACTAGGTATTGGTAGAGATGATTCTCACATGGATAAAATTGAACTTGTTTCAAAATTATCAGATGTCCATGACAATATCATTCAATTTAAACATGGTTATCAAACGATAATTGGTGAACGTGGAGTAACGTTAAGTGGTGGACAAAAACAACGTGTTAGTATTGCTAGAGCACTCGCAAAAGAACCGCCTATTTTAATCATGGATGATTCAGTAAGCGCAGTAGATACTAGTACAGAAGAAAAGATTCTTAAAAATCTAAAATCCATTCGTAAAGGTAAAACAACCCTTATGATTGCTCACCGTATTTCAACGGTTAAAAATGCCGATCAAATTATTGTTATTGACGAAGGAAAAATCGTTGATGTAGGGACACATGATCAACTATTAAGCCGTTGCGAATATTATATTGACATGGTACGTAGACAACAACTAGAAGATGAAGTGGAGGTGGCGTAGATGTTTGATATTGATACAGATTCAAGGTTAAATAAGTATAAAGACAGTCAAATTATCGTCCGTTTATTAAAATATGCCATTCCTTATTTACCAGCATTTATTCTTACACTTGTACTGATGTTAATTTCAGTTGGATTTGCATTAGTAGAACCTTATATCATCGGACAAGCAATTGATCAAGTCATTGGAACTAGTATAGATTTCCCACGATTATTTATATACTTAGGAATTTTTGTAGGAGCTGTTTCCTTAAGTGCATTGTTTAACTATTTACAAACAATTATCTTACAAAAAACAGGACAAAGCATTATATACAATATCCGTGAAGAAATCTTTACGCACTTAGAATTTCAAGATATTGAATACTTCAATAAAGTCCCAACAGGAAAACTTGTTACTAGGGTAACCAATGATACGAACACATTAAATGAAATGTATACGAGTGTTATTGTCTCAGTATTTAGAAATTTATTTATGCTTATTGGGATATTAACAGTTATGTTTATTCTCAATGCATCGCTTACTTTACTTGTGCTAATTGTGGTACCTTTTATTGTTATCTTCTCATTTGTATTTAGACGCTTTTCAAGAAAAGCTTACCGAACTGTACGTACAAATATGTCTAGACTAAATGGGTTCTTAGCAGAACATTTATCAGGCATGAAAATCGTACAAATATTTAATCAAGAAGAAAGTAAGTACAATGCATTTAATGAACAAAACACAAAACTTAAAAAGAGCTTTATGAGAGAATTGTTGGTCTTTGCAATCTATAGACCAACCATGTACTTACTTTACATGATTGCAACCATTATAATATTTTATTTTGGTGGTATTAGCGTATTAGAAGGTGTCATTACTGTAGGGATGCTCATCGCATTTCATCAGTATTTAGGCCGTTTCTTTGAACCAATTCAACAACTTGCAGAACAGTTTAATATCTTACAATCTGCTTTTGCATCAAGCGAACGTATTTTTGCAATTTTAGACTCTCATCCGAATGTACTTGATGTTGAAGATGCCATCACATTAGATGATGTTAAAGGTGAAATCGAGTTTAGAAATGTTTGGTTTGCCTATAAAGGTGATGAATGGGTATTGCGTGATGTAAGTTTTAAAGTAAATGCAAAAGAAAGTGTTGCATTTGTCGGTGCGACTGGTGCAGGTAAGACAACAATCTTAGCACTTTTAACTAGAAACTATGATATTCAAAAAGGCGATATTTTTCTTGATGGTATTAACATTAAGAATATAAAAATGTCGAGTTTACGCTCGTTTATTGGCCAAATGTTACAAGATGTATTTATGTTTAGCGGGACAGTAGCGAGTAATATAAAACTTAGAAGTGAAGATATTACAGATGAAGAAATGATTGAATCATGTAAGTATGTTAACGCCCATCGATTCATCGAAAAACTTCCAAAAAAATATGATGAAAAAGTACGAGAAAGAGGCAATAATTTCTCTGCAGGACAAAGACAACTTATGTCATTTGCACGAACACTTGTGCATAAACCAAGAATCATGATTTTAGATGAGGCAACCTCAAATATTGACACTGAAACAGAACAACTCATTCAAGAATCACTTAAAAAAATGATGAATATTGGGACAATGCTTATCGTTGCCCATCGTTTATCCACGATCCAACATGTGGATCAAATTATTGTTTTACAACTCGGTAAAATCATTGAAAAAGGGTCACATCAAGAGTTATTAAAACAAAAAGGACATTATCATTACTTATATCAATTACAGTATCAAGATCAAGAAGCATAAAAACCGCTAAATAAAGCACAGTCGTATGATTGTGCTTTTATTTTATTTATTGTATAATAATTTTAAAGTGTGGGGGTGAATACATATGATACACTTAATCATATTCGCATTGCTTGCTTTACTGATTTTGGATCATAATCTTAAAAATCGTCGTTTTTGTTTTTTATATTACAAAAATAATCATCGTTTTTCGGTTGCTGTAGTTATACGTTATCATAACGAGTCGTTAGAACGTTTGTTTGAAATAGCTAAATCGAGTCACCATGATTTTATTTTTATTAATGTAAACCAAGCGATCGATGAAGACGTTTTTAAGAAACATCAACTGAAGTTTGAAAACCTTGAAACAAAGTTTAACCCAAGAAGCATTAAACATATCACTGAAATCCAATCTCAAGCCTATCAACTAGCCTATCCTTTGATGGATAGTGAATTTTTACTTTTTATGGATGGCGTTAATGAAGTTCGTAAAGTAAAAACCATCGATTTCATGGCTAATAATCTAGTTGAACATCAATTATTTTCTGTAAAAGAAGTCGTTGAACGTAAAGGCGTTAAAGATGCACCATCCATTTATTTTGATTTATATAAAGATATGAACTTAGAAAAAAATAATGCAAACTATTACTTCTTTGCCATCAAAAAAAATACTTATGAACTCGCAAAATGTCATCTTGATACGTATAAAACTGCTAGTAAATTTGAAGATGCCCTTTTCAAAAAGAACATTCATATTATTATGGTTGATCATGGCCAAGCCATTGTTCGAAGCCAAGATTCAGAAGGCTTTAGAAGTAAGACAAAAGACATTGTAAATTATATTCATAAATCAGAACGTCTTTTAGGAACAACCAGACTTGTTTTATTTTTAGCTATTTTACACGTCTATTATGCCTCAATCGTTTTATATGCATTTGGAGTTGTTACGAGTGAAATTCCTTATGTATTAATTACTTTAGGCTTATTCCATGTACTGTTATGGTTAAGCATAAGAGAATACGCAAAACATTCTGCATGGTCTTATGTGTTGGCACCACTGACCCTTTATTGGTTTGATATCATACTTATAATCGCGCTATTAAAAAGAAAATTCGGTAAAAATAATGATGAGTTAGCCGCAATTGCACCATCGACAGAAATCATTGATGAAGCCCCTTTAGATGAAGAGGTAACTGTAATAGATGATGAAGTGCCAATCGATCAAGAAACGCTTGATAGTGAAGAAATTTCTCCTCAAGAAGAAAAGAAACCTATAAGCGATAAAGAATCTAGTGAAGAAAAAAAGAAATTAGTAAGCGATGAAGAGTCCCTTCAAGAAGAAATGACCCCGTCTGAAGACACAACAGATGATACTAAAGAAGCGGATTCAAAAAAACCTTTAGTGGAAGAAGTGTAAACATGAAAAATTTTAATTATCAAGGGCTTAAAAGTTCAAACTATTTTGAAGGCTGGTATTTTAGAGTCACTGATATTAAAAATAATATTAATTTAGCCCTAATTTTTGCAGTAACGCGATACGAAAAAGATCCACATGCGTTCATTCAAATATTTGATCAAGTTATCCAAGAAAACACCTATATAAAAATGGATGAAACTGAGTTTAATTTCATAAATAATACCGTATCTATCGGAAAAAATACCTTGTCTTTAAACAAGGTTTTTTTACAATATAAAGACTTAATCATTGATTTAAATATCAGTAATCAAGATTTACTAAAAAAAGAAAGTGCCATGGGGTACTTAGCTAAATTCCCCCTTGAATGTTATCAAGAAGTTATTTACTTAGACGCAACAGTTAATGGAACCATTACAAAAAACAATGAAACAATAACCATTGATGGTAAAGGGTATATGGAAAAAACATATGGTAAAAGATTTCCTAAAAAATGGTTTTGGCTTCAAGCCAATCATTTCAGTGAACCCCTTGCATTTACACTTGCAGGTGGGTATGTCCCCACTTTACTAATTAAAAAATTCGGGTTTTTTGTAATCCTTCATTACAAAGATAAAGAGTATGCTTTTGGTACGTATAATTTTGCAAAATGCAAAATTAACGAAATAGGAGAACATGTCGAGTTTATAATCACAAAAGGCAATTTTAAATTAATTATTTTAACTAGGCAAAAAAATCCTGTTGTTTTAGTAGGACCAAGTGATTATGGCAATATGAACTTAGATGTATTAGAAAGTGTTGAATCTATCTTTAAGTTAACTTTTTATGAAGATAAATCTTTAGTGTTTGAATCCGAAAGCCATTATGCTGGCTTTGAGTGGATGTATCAAAAAAAGTTGTGATATAATATTTACGGAGGCGATACAATGAAAGTTATTTTAAATAATGGGGTTGAAATGCCTATCATCGGATTAGGAACCTTTAGAAGTAAGGATGAGGATGCGTATAAAGCCACATTACATGCATTAAAAAATGGGTATAGACATATTGATACCGCACAAGCTTATGGAAACGAAGAAGAAATAGGCCGTGCAATTAAAGATTCTGGGATTAAAAGAGAAGAACTGTTTATTACAACGAAGTTATGGAATGTGAATCAGGGTTATTTAAACACAAAACGAGCTTTAATGAAGTCATTAGAGCGTTTAGGATTAGATTATGTTGATTTATATCTTATTCATTGGCCACAAAGTTATGAAAAAACACGCGACTCATATCAAGCATTAGAAGAGCTATATTATGATGGTTACACAAGAGCGATTGGTGTATCAAATTTTAACTTCCACCATCTAGAACATCTGATGGAAACTGCTGAGATTATGCCGCAAATAAATCAAGTTGAATGTCATGTGTATTTGCAAAATGTCAAATTACAAGAATTCTGTATGAAAAACGGCATTTATTTAGAAGCATACGCACCATTTTTGTCTCATCATATAAAAGAATTACTTGATGATGAAAAAATGCAAGCCGTCGCAAAAAAATATAAGAAATCAGTCCCTCAAATTGCTTTAAGATATTTAATTCAAAAAGAAATCATTGTTATTCCAAAGTCAATCACTCCATCAAGAATTGATGAAAATCTAAACGTATTTGACTTCGAAATTGATGAAGAAGATATGAAGGTATTACGTACATTTAATAAAGCGAGAAAACTATTTCCAGAACCTGACAACATTGATTTTTAAACACCAGTTTAAACTGGTGTTTTTTTCTATTTATATATTGAACTTTACTTTACTTTCAAATCATTTCATTTATAATTATAGGTAGGGGAAATTTGCTATAGACAACTCTAGGAGTGACAACATGATTAATTCATTTGCAATACCACTTTTTTATTTAAACTTAACGTCATTTATTAATCTTTTAACTACCGTATCCATAGGCACTGTCATTTTATTAACCGCATTTTTTGTGTTAGTATTTTTTACTGCGCTTTATTTTTTCTTAAGAAATCGTAAACGTTTAACGATTACTTTTAAGAAAATGCTTTATGATGATGAGTTAACCGAAATCAAGAATTTAACCTATTTAAGAGAAAATTTTAATGACATCTTAATCACCTTCGATCAAGATGTAACAATGTATTATTTAAATATTGATAACTTTAAAAATTATAACGATTTATTAGGACACAAACTAGCTAATCGTATTTTATATGAATTCGCAAACCGCTTAAAAACGCTTATTACACCTTTTCATACGGTGTATCGTGTGCATTCTGATCACTTTATTGTCTTATATCCATCTTCTGCAGATGAACAAGATATATTTTCTAAAAAATTAATGAGAGTATTAAAAGAACCTTATACAGCAAGTGTTCATACCATAAAAATTACGATGTCAGTTGGTAAGTATCATATAAATGAAAAAAATCCCCGTTTCCAAGATTGTTTGTTAAAAAGTGAACTCGCCTTACAAGAAGCAAAAAGCTTCGGTAAAGATCAGATTATGGGATATTCTCGTATAATCAAAAGAAAAAACAATGAAGCTTTTTCAACATTTAGACTTATTAAAGACGCATTAAAAGAACGTGGGTTTTATTTAGAATATCAACCCATTATAAATGGTGATACGTTAAAAGTAATCGGATTAGAATCGTTAATACGTGTAAATCATAAAAATAAAATATACTACCCACAAGATATTATCAATTACGCTGAAAAATATCATTTAATAGAAGAAATTGATCGGTTCGTTATTCAAGAATCATTTGAAGCATTTAAACGATTAGAAAAACTGAATTTTAATATAGAGTTTATGTCGATTAATATTAGCACCAAAGAAATTAAAAATCTTGAGTTCGTTGATTTTATTGTAGAACAAGCACAGTTATTAGATGTAAACCCTGCAAGAATCACTATAGAGTTTACTGAAACTTATTCACCTGAAGATTTTATATTAGAATCAAGTTTTATTACGCGACTACAATCCTTTGGATTTAAAGTAGCAGTAGATGATTTTGGTTCAGGTTATTCATCAATGATCCGTTTATCACAAAATCAACTAGACAAAATTAAAATTGATCGTGAGTTCATCATGGGTATATCGACAAATCCTCGTTATCAAAAAATTGTAGAAGCCATGGTAGGGTTATCAAAAACCTTTGATTTAGATGTAATTGTTGAAGGTGTAGAAAATAAAGAGGACTTTGATTTTGTAAGAAAATTAAATATTAAGTACATTCAAGGTTACTATTTTTATCGTGCATTATCTGAGCAATCGGTGATAAATCTTTTACAAAAACAAAATTAAACAAGCGTTTTCTTTATAATTTTATAGGTCAATAAATTGATTAATGGCGCTGTATATGGTATTATATCTATAATTAAGAGCTTAAATTATTATAAATATAAAAAAAGAAGGTGTAAGAAATGGGATTGTGGTCAAAATTATTTGGTAAGAAGAAAAAACAAGATAATTTAGATGAAAACAAAGATCAAGTACTCGCTAAAAATGCTGAACAACAAGAAAGATTAAAAGAAGATGTAAGAACTGTTTCACTTGAAGAAGTGGAAAAAGACATACGTACAGTAGAGCAACTTGAACCAAGTCAAATCAAACCTGAACGCACAAAACGCCAACAAATATTTAGTGCTGACGAAGAAGAAGTAGTTAATCGTGCGGCTAATTTACAAGATTCAAAAGAAACTGTAGATCAAGCACCTGAGGCTACTTTAGCTAAAGAAAAACCAGCAGATTCAAGTTCAAAAGAAGAACCATCTAAAGCGTATAATATTAAAAAACATGCTAAAGGTTGGCAAATTATTGCTGAGGGTGCAAACCGCGCTTATCGCGTGTTTGATACTCAAAAAGAAGCCATCGATTTTGCAAAAGAAAATGACCTTGAAGTAACTGTTTATAAAGCTGACGGTACACCAAAGTAAGTATTTAAGTGAACCTACTTAGTAGGTTTTCTTTTTAGTCATATAAGTGACACTTTGTCATAAAAAGGGGAGATATTTGTGCCAAAAGAAACCTTTACTAATTTATCAAACGTTAAACAAGAAGCGATTACTTTAGCCATTCAAAAAGCTTTTTTGGATAAACCTATGACAAAAATTACCGTTTCTGATATTGTTAAATATGCATCGATTCCACGTGGGAGTTTTTATCAGTATTTTGAAGATTTAGAAGATGTGTTTAAATATTTAGTTGATTATTCTTTAAGAGCATTTGAACAGACTGTACTCAGTAGAGTTGAAGATGCAGCGATACCTTTTTTTGATTATTTAGAAAATGCTTTAGAAAAAGATTATACATTTTTAGAATCTTCACCCCATCAAAAAATCGTTCATAAGTTTTTTTCACAAAGTTCAAGTTATACGGTTGATTTTAATAGTTATCTAAAAAGAAGAGAAGCATTTTATCACCAAATTATTAATCATCTTGATTTAACAGAACTGCAATCGATTGATACAGAAAAAATCACCCCATTATATACCCACATCAATCAAGTTAAAATGCAATATATTCAACGTATTATGAAAGAACGTATCACTTTAGAACAAGCTAAAGAAGAGTATCTTTGGTTCATTACAATAATTCGTAAAGGGTTAAAGGAGTTTTAAACTATGCGCAATATTAATCAACTACTTCGATATGCACTACCATATAAAAAACATATGAGTATCGCCATTATTGCGATGCTTGTTCAAGTGTTTGTAGGCTTTTATATTCCCTTTATTATGAAAGATATTATTGATATTGCTCTGCCTTCAAACGATCTTAACATGGTGTTATGGTTAAGTTTATTTATGCTTGGATTGGCTTTACTAGGTATGGCAGGTGGGATTGTGAATACCTATAGTTCACAATATATTTCCCAACATGCATCCGCTGAACTTAGGCTAGATTTGTTTAATAAAATCCAAACGTTATCATTTAAAAATATTGATGAATTTAAAACAAGTCGCTTAATTACAAATGCGACAAACGATATTGTCCGTGTTCAAATGTTTTTTACTTTTTTACTAAGAATGATTATAAGAGCACCCCTTATGGTTATGTTTGGTTTATTCTTAGCGATTACAACAAGCATTGAGTTATCGAACGTATTTTTTATAACGATTCCGTTGCTTATTGTTTCTATCATAATTATCATGCTTTTTGCCTATCCTAAATTCAAAAAAGTTCAAATGGCATTAGATGATTTAAATAATGTCGTTTTAGAAAATTCAAATGCTCCTCAAGTTATAAAATCATTTGTTTCTCAACCTTATGAAAAAGGTAAGTTTAATAAAGTTAATGAAAATTACCGTAAAATTAACACAAGTGCCGAAACCGTTATGGCCTTTGCAGAACCAATTATTAATATGATCTTTAATCTAGGTGTGGCTTTAATATTAATTTTTGGGGCTTATTATTTAAATCAAGGTAATCCAAGCTTCTTTAATGAGCTAGGCGAACCAAGAGTAGGATTACTCATGGCATTTAGTTCATATAGCCAACAAATTTTGATTGGATTAATGATGTTTGCGTTTATGATGATCTTCATTTCACGCGCGGATGTTTCTGCGGCACGTATTAATGAAATCTTTAATGCTGAAATTGACTTAACAAACGCCCCAGATGCTAAAAAAATTAAATTATCAGGGAATATCACCTTTGATTCTGTAGATTTTGGCTATGGTGATAATGGCAACTTGGTATTAAAAAATGTTTCTTTTACGATAAAAACGGGTGAAAAAATCGGAATTATTGGCTCTACTGGAAGCGGTAAAAGCTCTTTGGTTTCATTAATTCCAAGATTATATGACACATTAAACGGTCAAGTGTTACTTGATGGAGAATCTATTAAAACACTAGACATTGAAACATTAAGAAATGAAATTGGTTTTGTGACACAAAATGCGATTATATTTAGTGGTTCGATTGGAACAAACATTTTACAAGGTAATCTTGGAGCAGATTTAAACCAATTAGAACAAGCCTCTAAAGATGCACTAATTTATGATTTTGTAGAAAGTAATGAAGCGTATTTTAACTATATTGTTAAATCAAAAGGATCTAATTTAAGCGGCGGACAAAAACAGCGTATTTCTATTGCAAGAGCACTCATAAGGAAACCAGCTATTTTAATTTTAGATGATGCAACCAGTGCTGTTGATTTACAAAGTGAACGTAAAATATTAAACGCCATTAACGCATTAAGTTATAATCCAACACTTCTATGCATCTCACAAAAAGTTTCTACTGTAAGAAGAATGGATAAGATTCTTGTTTTAAACAATGAAGGACAAATTGATGGATTTGGAACGCATGACGTATTACTAAAACAAAGTAAAGTATACCAAGAAATCTCAAAATCCCAGCTTAATATTGGGGGTGTAGATCATGCGTGATTTTAAACTACTGTCAAAAAAAGAACTTAAGGAAAATTCAGCTACTGCTTTTTTTGATGACGATCAAAAAAATAAAGCCATCAGAGGTGGTTCTAGAGGTGGCGGTATGCGCGGAGGCCGCCCTATGGGATTTGAAAAACCCAAAAATATTCGCAAAACGGTTTTTAGACTAATAGGCTATTTAGGGGTTTATAAATATTGGATTATTGTCGTTGCCCTTTTAACAATGGGCGCAACATTCTTTAACTTAATGATTCCGTTTTTATTTGCTGATGCTATTGATACTTATATCATTCCGGGTAGGTATGATGAGATTTTACAAATAGCGCTATTTATTTTAGCGATTGCATTAGGAAACAGTTTTATTAGATTTTTATCACGTTATGTTATGGCAGTCATTAGTCAGCGTGTCATCAAAAAAATCCGTCAGGATGCTTTTGATTCACTACTTAAAGCCCCGCTTTCTTATTACGATGAAAAAGGTTCAGGGGATACTGTAAGCCGTATTTCTAATGATGTAGAACTTATTAATGCATCACTTGCACAATCGGTTTTAGAAGTCATTAATAGTTCAATTGTATTAGTAGGTTCAGTTATTTACATGTTTATCTTAAACTGGGTTTTATCGATCATTGTCTTATTATTTATTCCGTTTATGATAAAATTTACCATATTCATCTCAAAAAGAACCCGTACAGGCTTTAAAGACCAACAAATTTATCTTGCGAGTTTAAATGGTATCATCGAAGAAAATATCACTGGATTAAAAGCCGTTAAACTTTATGGACAAGAGCGCGCCTTTAGCGAAGAGTTCAAACATGAAAATGATAAATTAAGAGAAGCAGGCTTTAAAGCACAAGTATATGCAGGAATATTATGGCCGTTTATTCACTTCATGAATAATTTAATTTATTTAGTGGTTATTTCAGTAGGGGCAATCATGTATTTATTTTCTCCACTTGCAATTACCATAGGGCAAATCTCTGGTGTAAGTCAGTACTCTAGAATGTTTATTATGCCTATTAGTAACTTGAGCCAACTCTTTAATGCTTTAATGGCCGGGGTTGCAGGTGCAGAACGTGTGTTTGAACTGATTGATACGCCAAGTGAGTATGAAAATGACGGTGTTGAAGCATTTGATCACTTTAAAGGGTCGATTGAGTTTGACAACGTTAGCTTTGGTTATAATGAGGAAACACTTGTGCTAAAAAACATTTCATTTAAAGCAAAACAAGGTGAAATTATAGCAATCGTTGGCCCAACAGGTGGCGGGAAAACAACCACGATTAATTTAATCAATCGTTTTTATAACATTCAAAATGGGGTTATTAAGATTGATGGAATTCCGATTAACGATTTAAAAATGGATGCGTTAAGAAAACGTATCGGTGTGGTATTGCAAGATACGAAATTATTTAAAGGAACAGTTTTTGAAAATATTCAATATGGTGATTTCACCAAAACAAAAGAAGAAGTTATAGAAGCGGCTAAACAAGCTAATGCGCATGACTTTATCTCAAAACTTCCAAAAGGATATGACACATTAGTCTTTGAAGGTGGACAAAACTTTTCTCAAGGAGAGCGTCAGTTAGTGAGTATTGCACGTACGATTTTATCAGATCCTAGTTTACTGATTCTTGATGAGGCAACTTCTAATATTGATACCCGTACAGAAGCGAAGATTCAAAAAAGTATGGAAACATTGATGAAAGGACGCACAAGTATTGTTATTGCTCACCGTCTTCAAACGATTGAAAAAGCAAGCAAAATCATTGTCATTAACCAAGGTGAACTTGTAGAAGAAGGCACCCATAAAAGTTTACTTGAAGCCAGAGGATTTTATCATCATTTATATCAAGCACAGTTTGAGGCTTAAATTCAATAACCTTGATTAAAAAAATCAAGGTTATTTTTTCTGTTTTCTTGTATAATAAATACTAGGAGGGTTGCCTGATGAAAAAATTATTTTTAGACCGCCGAGATGGCAAACGCATTAAACATAAAGACCCCGTATTAAGATTAATCCCGTATATTATGCCAAAACGCTATGATGCACATGTATATTTTGAAGATTCAGTTAACTTAACAGATGCAGAAAAACTGATTAAGTCTTTAAGAAAAGAAGGGCATCGCATTATCTTTTTACATGTTGTCATGGCCGCAATGCTACGCACCATGGTTGATTATCCAAAAACTAATCGCTTTGTAAAAGGGCGCAAAGTCTATGCAAGAAATGACTTATGTTTTAGTTTTGCAGTAAAAAAAGAAATGTCACTTCAAGGAGAAGAAACCGTATTAAAAATTTATTTCGACCGAAAAGATACCTTAATTGATATCATTAATAAAACCAATGAAGCCATTTTGAAAAGTAAAACAAAAAATGAGAAAAACCAAACGGATAAATTAGCAAAACTATTTAACTTCTTACCAGGTAGTTTACTAAGATTCGCAATCTTTTTAGTAAACCGAATGGATAATCATCGTTTATTACCGAAATTCTTATCAAAAGCTAGTCCTTTTCATTCAAGTGCTTTTGTTACGGATTTAGGGAGTTTAGGCATTAGTCCGATTTATCATCATATTTATGATTTTGGGACAACGAGTTTCTTTTTTGCGTTTGGGACAAAAAAACGAAACGTAATATTAGATAAAGATCATAATATTAAAGCACAAAGACAAATGGATATTAAAATTGCCATTGATGAACGCATCTCTGATGGGTATTATATGGCGACTGTTATTAAGCGTTTTAAAAAGTATATTGAAAAACCTGAGGGCTTACTTAATCCCCCTGAAGTTATTCCTGTTGACGATGAAATTAGATAGAAATTATAAAATTGTTTATTTTTTATAAATAAGCGTTTACAAATAAAGTAAGTCGTGATAAACTTTATATGTTGCAAAGGCAAAAATACTAAAATTATGTAGAAAGAGGTGATGGCAATGTTAAAAATTATGAGCTTATACCCTGCAATTCAAGTGGTTAGATCCACCCTTTTTCGTTATGCAAATCCATCACTGATAGATAGTTTATAATACGTTTTTAATTTGTAAAAAAACAGTTATTTAAGCGCCTTTTATCGAAAGATGGGGCGCTTTTTATATTTTCTTCAAGAGAGGTGAACACAATGAAACGAACAAAACAATTTACAAAATGGATGAAAGGTTACGTACATTTATACGTTTTCGCGGTTATTATTTTATTTATTTTACAATACTTTAGAACATTAACCCCTTTGTTTATCCAACACATCATTGACAATATTTTCAATGATAATAATTCTGCATTACCACAAGTTATTCAAAACTTAGTCTATGCAGAAACAGTGAGAGATCAACTAATATTAGTTGCAATTTTCTCTATCGCTTTTACCTTTATACGCGTTGTATTATTTTTTGGCCATCGTGTATTAGGTGCGAAATTTTCAGAAACTGTCGCTTATAGAATGCGTAATACGATTTATGACAAATTACAAAATCTATCGTTTTCTTACCATTCAACTGCAGAAACTGGCGATTTAATCCAAAGAAGTACTACTGATGTTGAAACCTATAAAAACTTTATCGGTGAACAACTCATAGAAGTATTGCGTTTAGTCTTTTTAATGGGATTCGCAGTGTTTCAAATGACGAGAATGGATATTAGATTAACATTTATCTCACTAATAGTTGCACCAATTATTTTCTTCAGTGCTTTTATCTACTTCATTTACGTAAAAAAAGTATTTAAACGTGTAGAAGAAGCTGAAGGAAAAATGACAACGACTTTACAAGAAAACGTTACAGGGATTCGTGTCGTAAAAGCATTTGCTAATGAACAGTTTGAGATAAACAAATTTGATGAAACATCTAAAGATTATCGTGATGAAGGATTTAAATTATTAAAACTCATGGCTTACTTTTGGAGTGCTACAGACTTTTTAATTTTTATTCAATACTGTTTAACTGCTTCATTCGGGATTTATTTTACCGTAATGGGCTATATGGATACTGGAGAATACATGGCGTTCTTAGTCCTTGTTGGAATGATTGTTTGGCCACTTAGACAACTTGGGCGTTTAATTGGTGATTTCGGTAAAGCATCAGTATCGCTTGACCGTATCGATGAGATTATGGATCAAAAAACTGAACACGAAGATGATGCACAAGAAACTCCTGAAATAAAAGGGCATATAAAGTTTGAAAACGTCACTTTCCAGTTTGAAGATGACGATAAACCATTAATTAAAAACATTAGTTTTGAAGTTAAACAAGGAAATACAATTGCCGTTGTAGGTAAAACAGGTAGTGGTAAGAGCACATTAACAAACTTAATGGTGCGTCTACTTGAAAACCAAGAAGGTCGTATATTGTTTGATGGTAAAGACATTAAAGAAATCAATAAAAAATGGTTAAGAAAACATGTAGGAATTATCTTACAAGAACCATTCTTATATTCAAAATCAATTTTTGAAAACATTGGAATCATGGACAAAAATGCAGACAAAAATAAAGTCTTTAATGCAGCAAGTATTGCAAGAATCCATGAAGATATACTAGGATTTGAAGCAGGCTATGATACATTAGTTGGTGAACGCGGCGTAACCTTAAGTGGGGGTCAAAAACAACGCGTTGCGATTGCACGTATGCTGTTAGACAGTAAACCAGTCCTTATTTTCGATGATTCACTGAGTGCAGTAGATACAGAAACAGATATTCAAATCAGACGTGCACTAAATAGTTATTGGAAAAACACAACCGTATTTATTATTACCCACCGTATTGTTACGGCTAAAGAAGCAGACCATATTATTGTTATGGACGAAGGAAGAATTATTGAAAGTGGTACCCATGATTCCCTAGTAAATACAAATGGTTTATATAAAGAACTTTGGGATATTCAAACAGAAATATTGTTTGATATGGAAGAAGAGAAATAGAAAGGAAGTGATTCTATGAGTTACTTTGAAGAAGAAAGTTATACCGACACGAAGTTTGATCTAAAAATATGGAAACGCATATTTATATACATGCTTCCTTTAAAAAAATATTTATTTATCGGGTTGTTTGCGGTTGTATTACTTGCAACCGTCGATGTTGCTTACCCATTAATTAATCGTTATGCGATTGATGAGATAATCGGTAAAGGCGATTTAACTAAATTGCCTATATTCATCGGAATGTATTTAGTTTATGTCGTTACCTTAGCCTCTATGGTATTTGTATTTATTATGGCTGCAGGTAAAATTCAAAATCAACTAGCTTATGCGATTAGAAAAAGTGCATTTGAAAAATTACAAGAATTACCATTTTCTTATTACGATCGCACGCCTGTAGGGTGGATTATGGCACGTATGACCAGTGATTCTAGAAACCTAAGTGATATTTTAAGTTGGGGATTAATTGACTTAACTTGGGGATTCTTAATGATGATTGGGATCACGATTGCAATGCTTATTATTAACTTGAAACTCGCACTCATTACGTTAAGCGTATTACCATTACTTATGTATGCAAGCATCTATTTTAGAAAACGCATCCTAAAAGCTTATAGACAAATCCGTAAGCAAAATTCAAAAATAACGGGTGCATTCAATGAAGGTATAACCGGAGCAAAAACAACGAAAACATTAGTCTTAGAAGATAGTAACTTTAAAGATTTCGATCGTTTAACTTTCGGAATGAAAAGACACTCAATTAAAGCAGTTATATTTGCAGGACTCTATTTCCCAACAATCTTGTTTATTTCATCTATTTCAACTGCGTTAGTATTTTACTACGGTGGGATGGATGTTGCTGCAGGCATTATTAGTGCAGGTGTCCTTTATGTATTTGTAAGTTATGTAGGACAGTTTTTTGAACCAGTCATGCAGCTGGCAAACATTTTAGCAAGATTCCAGCAAGCACAAGCCAGTGCAGAACGCATACTTTCATTAATTGAACAAGAAGCTGACATTAAAGATACAGAAGAAGTTTTAGCCCATTATGGGACGTTTAATCACCCTAAAAAAGAAAATTGGGAACCTTTATATGGCGATGTAATCTTTGATAATGTTACATTCAAGTATAAAAAAGGTGAAACAGTACTTAAAAACTTTAATTTAGATGTTAAACGCGGTGAAAGTGTTGCTTTAGTAGGACATACCGGTGCAGGTAAAAGTACCATTGTTAACTTAATATGCCGTTTCTATGAACCAACAGAGGGACAAATTTTAGTAGATGGTCGTCCAATGAATGACCGCTCAATTGGTTGGTTACACGATAAACTTGGTTACGTACTACAATCGCCACACTTATTTAGCGGAACGATTATGGAAAATATACGCTATGGAAATTTAGAAGCAACAGATGAAGCTGTTATAAAAGCTGCTAAAATGGTAGAAGCAGATCAATTCGTTCAAACCTTTGAAAAAGGTTATGACACACAAGTTGGTGAGGGTGGTTCAAGACTCAGTGTTGGTCAAAAACAACTCATTAGTTTTGCAAGAGCCTTGGTTGCAGACCCTAAGATTTTAATATTAGATGAAGCAACAAGCTCAGTAGATACACAAACAGAAAAAGCCTTACAACATGCCATTGAAACGGTTATGAAAGGGAGAACGACTTTCGTAATTGCCCATAGACTATCCACCGTTGTTAAAGCGGATAAAATTTTAGTATTAGAACATGGAAATATTTTAGAAAGCGGAACCCATGAAACATTGATTCGTCAAAAAGGTCATTACTATAAACTTTACACCAATCAATTTCAAACTGCTTAAAAAACCTAAAGCCAGTGCAATTTGCACTGGCTTTATTTATGCTATAATGGTGTACAAAACCGTCGTTTATGATATGATAAAGTTAGAGGAAGTGATTCTATGCATGTTGTTATAATAGGTGGCGTCGCAGCCGGTATGAGTACGGCTAGTAAATTAAAACGTTTGGATGAATCTATTAAAATTACAGTATTTGAAAAAGGAACTGATGTTAGCTATGGTGCTTGTGGGTTACCTTACTTTTTAAGTGACTTAATTCAGGAAGAAAAATCCCTTATTGCAAGAACCGTTGAAAAATTCAAATCACAAGGCATCGACGTATATATTAATCACGAAGTAATTGCGTTAGATGAAACAAAAAATACAGTGAAAGTCGTCAATAACGCTATAAACAAAACGTTTGATGTAGCCTATGATAAATTAGTGATTGCAACAGGAGCCCATGCCATTAGACTTCCAGTAGACAATCACACGTTAAAAGGTATTTACACTTTGAACAGTTTAGAAGATGGCAGGCGCTTAAAAAAAGCCCTTCAAGACAAAAAAAATCAACGCATTGCCATTATTGGTGGTGGGTATATTGGCTTAGAAGTTGCTGAAAACTTACTTATTATGGAAAAAGAGATTATCGTGATTGAACGTGAAGAAAGATTGCTTACAAAATTCGCACCATTTATTAGTGATCAAATCAAAAAGACTTTACAAAAAAATCATATACAAATTTATTTAGAAGAAACTGTAAAAGGCTATGAAGGTAAAGGTAATGTATCTAAAGTTGTTACCGATAAAGCAGCCTATGACGTAGATTTAGTCATTGAAGCCGTTGGGATTAAACCCAATACCGAATTCCTTAAAGATACCACCATTAAACGTTTGAAAAATGGGGCAATCATCACAAATGAAAACATGGAAACCAATATAGATAATATTTACGCTGCAGGCGATTGTGTTAGTTATTATCATCGTCAACTTAAAACCTATGATGCATTTGTACCACTTGGAACACATGCGAACAAGGCAGGAAGAGTCATCGCAGAACAAATTGCAGGGGATAAAAGACAGTTTGATGGTGTACTAGGTTCAACCGTTTTAAAAGTCTGTGATTTAGAAATTGCCCGTACAGGTATCAGTGAAACTGAAGCCATTGCACACAACATTCCTTACGATAAAGTAAAAATCACAGCCAAAGACCGTGCTGGCTATTATCCTGATGCAACCCCAATTGAAATAGAACTTATCTATCACACAGAAAATTGTCAACTCTTAGGGGCTGAAATGTTAGGAAATAAAGGGGTTGCACATCGTATAAATACGGTTGCAGTTGCTTTAGCCAGTGAATTAACAGCTCAAGAATATTCAGACATAGATTTTGCTTATGCACCACCATTTTCACCCGTTTATGATCCACTTCAAGTTGCCACAAATCAAATTAAATGTATAAAAAAGAAAGAAGGGATTAATCATGAAAAATAATGTTGGTAAAGTTGACCAAACCATTCGTTACATTATTGCCATTGTATTAATTGTTATTGCAGTTGTCTTATCAAATACATGGACATGGGCATGGTTACTATTAATACCGGCTGTAATATTAGCACTCACTGCAGCTGTAGGTTGGTGTGGATTTTACAAGTTATTTGGTGTTAATACATGTAAAATCAATCCACCAAAAGAATAATAAAACCTCTTATGAGGTTTTTTTATTGCAATTGTGCTAGAATTGTGGTAAAAGTTTATATAGTTGTATTATAGATTATTCCGTTTTTAGTTGTGCTATGCTATAATACATATTGGAGGTGCTGCCATGAAGAAAAAACAAAAAAGTCAAATCGTTTATGATTATATTGAAGAATTAGTTATAAGCGGAGAAATCAAACCAGGTGAACGCTTACCTAGTGAAGCGAAACTTTGTGAAATTTTAAATGTTAGCCGCGTTAGTGTACGCGCTGGTATTGAAAAATTAAGCGCCATTGGACTTGTTAAAAAGAAAAAAGGTGGCGGAACTTACGTAAACAAACCGAATAATGAAAATTATTTGAGTGTTTTCACCCCTACCCTTCTTCATAATACTGATTACTTAGAACTACTTGAGATAAGACGCGCCTTAGATAGTTTATCTGTTGCTTTATGTGCCAAAAACATTACTGAATCTGGGGTAAGAAAACTTCAAGCTATCATTGAAGAAATGGAACATCTAGAAGAAGATGATGACTTTTTAACGTTAGACAAAAAGTTTCATTTACTCATTTCTAAGTACTCTAAAAATCGCTTTTTACACAACATTCACATTATTATGTGGGATGTTATTCAAAAAGCACTACGCGAAAACTACAATAAAGTTACCAATTATGAAAGAATCAAAGAACACCGTCAAATCTATGATGCAATCGTTCATAAAGATGAAGATCTAGCACGTATTTATACTGTTAGACATTTAGAAGAAATTATCGATACCTTTGTCTGTGAATACAATTTAGAAAGTCAGTATGAAGCGATAAAAAAACAAAAAAAATCATAATATAATCATTATGATTTTCTTTTTTTATGCTATAATCTTAAATAGGCCAGCATGGTGGAATTGGTAGACACGCTAGACTCAAAATCTGGTGGCCTATGGCCGTGTCGGTTCGACTCCGACTGCTGGTATTAACTTAGAAAT
>NZ_JBIOAG010000032.1:0-22778 GCF_043951795.1 Liberiplasma polymorphum
ATTTTTTACTATTTTTTTGGCTTATTAAGGTGTATAATATTAGTAAAACGTTTTCCTAATTACTGCTTGAAACCTGTAAATACTTTGCTATAATGGGCTCATAATGGAAACGCTAACAAAAAAAGGTTTCTAAAATTTAAACAATGAGAGGAAAAATATGGAAAAATTATCTAAAGTATTATTAAGTATTATGTTTTTATTTCTTACTCTGTTTGTAGTTAATTTAACGGTTCAAGCTGAAGAAACTACAGAAATAGACGCTATTTTAATTTATGCTCACGTTCCTGAAGGATGGGAGAATCCTCATGTTTGGACATGGAATGAAGCAGGCGATAGTGCTTATGCGCATTTAGGTTGGCCAGGTAAAGCAATGGTTGAAGACGAAGCTAATGAAGGTTGGTATTACTTATATATTCCTAGTAATATGGAAAATATTATTGTAAATGCTAACGAAGGTAGTGTTCAAACAGATGTTATTGCTGTTAGTGAAAATGTTTGGTTAAGCGTTACAATTGATGTTGACCCAGAAGATGCTGAAGAAACGATTGTTGTTGTTGATGAAAGTACTGTTCAACTAACAACCGGTGATCTACCAGAATACATTCCAACTAAATATGTTTATGCTTATGTTCCTATTGATTGGGATACTGCGGGGATTTGGGCTTGGGAACATCCTGCTGGAGTAAATGTGTTTCCTAATTGGCCTGGTGCTGAGATGGAATTATTAAGTGATGGTTGGTTTAGAATTGAAATTCCTGTAGCGGCAAACCGTATCATTATTAATGACATGGGTGATCCGACTATTCAAACTGTTGACATTGATATTCCTGATACGAATGTGTATGTTTTAGTTGGTGATGAAAATGAAGATGGTAAGTTTGAAGTAACGTTACACGATACTAAGCCTGTAATTATTGAAGGTGGTTTTACTGTAACAATTACTGTGCCTGAAGGGTGGAGTGAGCCACGTGTATGGGCATGGTCACATCCAGATGGAACCAATTTATTTACTACATGGCCTGGTGAAGTTTTAGAATTTGATGAAGAAGCGAATGCTTATGTCATTATTCTTCCGGAATGGATCAATCGTATTATCATCAATAACGGTATTGTTGGAGAAGGTGCTGCTCAAACAGTTGATTTAGAATTAATAAATCCTGTTGATACAGTTA
The DNA here is from genome assembly GCF_043951795.1 of Liberiplasma polymorphum. Taxonomy (NCBI): domain Bacteria; kingdom Bacillati; phylum Mycoplasmatota; class Mollicutes; order Liberiplasmatales; family Liberiplasmataceae; genus Liberiplasma; species Liberiplasma polymorphum. The sequence goes on from NZ_JBIOAG010000032.1 coordinate 1,173, forward strand.
TTGTTGTAAGCAACGAACCTGATAATGATGGTAAGTTCACTGCTACTATTGTTCAAGAAGGCGACGATGAACCTGGTGATGATGAACCTGGTGACGATGAACCCGGTGATGATGAGCCTGGTGATGATGACCCTGGTGATGATGACCCTGCTGATGAAGAATCAAATAATGTTGTTATGATTGTCGCAATCGTTGTTGTTGCTTTAGGTGCAATTACAACTGGTGCTTTATATTTCGTAAAACGTTCTTAAATTGAATTCCTAACCCATGAGAAAAGACGAAGAAATTCTACCCCCTTCGTCTTTTCCATTAAAGGAGAATCCCTATGAAAAAAATAATTTTACTAATTTTAAGTGTAGCAACATTTTTTACTTTAGTTGCTTGTAACAATACTGTTAACGATAATAAAATCGTTATTTGGCATGATAAAGAACAAGCCATCGAAGATGTATTACGTGTGGCTTTACAAAATGCTTTACCCGATTTAGACATTGAACTGGTTCGTAGAGAATCATTAACTGATACATTAAAACTTGTTGGTAATAATCCAACAGCGGCACCGGATATGTACATTTTTGCTCATGATAAAATTGGATTATTTGCAGAAATCGGAATTTTAGCACCGATTACTGATTTTATTGATGAAGAAGTTTTATTAGAGTACTTAGACTTAACAATTGAGGCCGCTACTTATAACGGTACTTTATATCAGCTACCTTTATATTTTGAAACGTTATTATTTATGTACAATAAAGATCGTCTATCACTAGACCAAGTCCCTACGACAACGGAAGAACTTTATGAGTACATGAAAAACAACACCGATTCAAGACGTTACGGATTTGTAGAACAACATTCAAATGCTTATTATAGTGCTGGATGGATTCACGGATTCGGAGGCAAAATATTAAACGACGATGGCACCCCTGCTCTAACAGATGAAAATACCTTACGTGCTTTAGAATACAAACTTAAATTTTTAAACTATATGCCAAGTGGGCAGGCTGAGTATGCGACCATTAATACTTTGTTTTTTGAAAAACGCGCAAACTCAATTATCGCAGGCCCATGGATTGTGCCTACTGTTAGAGAACGTGGGATTAATTTAGGATTTGCACCAATGCCTGTAGTAAGTGAAACAGGCTTACCAATAGCCCCTTACGCAGGGATACAAGGCATTCATGTATTAAATGTTGCTGCAAATAACCCTGTTAAACGTGTCCATATTCAGTCTATTTTAAATGTATTAATTGATCCGCAAATTAGCATTGATCTTGCTTTAGCAAGCGGCGTTGCACCGGCACATCATGCTGCTTACTTAGATGAAAATATTTTAAATGATGAACTCGTCATGGCAATGCATCAAGCTGCATCAAATGCCGTACCAATGCCTAATTTACCTGAGATGGATATCATGTGGTTAACAGCTTCTGATATGCTTGTGCAGATTAATTTACGGGGAGTCAACGTTTTAGAGGCAGCTACGGCTGCACAAAAACGCTCAGAAGAATTAATTGACATGATGCGTTAAGTTTTTTAGAAAGAGGAATGAATCATGACAAATGAAAAAACATTATGGATGAAACTAAGGCCTTACCTTAATAGTGCACCAGCCCTTACCTTAATAGGGCTTATTGTGTTATTTCCGATTTTATATACTTTTTATATATCACTTACTAATATGAACATATATAATTGGTTTACGTTTAGAATCATCGGATTTGATAACTATAGACGTGCTTTGTTTGTCTTAGATTCAGGCTTTTTTAGAGCCGTTTATATTACCATTATATGGACGGTTGTTAATATGGTTTTACAGTTAGTTTTTGCGTTTATTATTGCAACCTTGTTAAACAATAAATACATCAAATTTAAAGGGCTTTACAAGACATTATTAATGGTGCCTTGGGCGATTCCTGGTTATGTTTCTATTTTACTTTGGAAAACTGGAATGTTTAACTCTGAGTTTGGGTTACTAAATCAATGGATGGATTTACTTGGATTTAACAGAGTCGATTGGTTAAGTAATGAGTTTTCTGCTTTTGTTAGTTTAGTTGTGGTGAATTTATGGTTAGCCTTACCTTTTATGATCATGATTATGGATGGTGCCTTACAAAGTATTGATCGATCATATTATGAGGCGGCAGAACTTGAAGCTGCAAGTAAATTTAAACAAGCAACCTTAATCACAATTCCCTTAATTCGTCCCGCTATTGGTCCTGCAGTAATTATTACTATATTTACCACATTTAAGCAATTTGATATTTTCTATTTACTCACATTGCAACCAGGTTCAAGAACCGGTGCGAATCTACATACAATAATTACTTATGCTTATGAAAATGCGTTTATCACAAATAATTATGGGTATAGTTCAGCGATTTCTATTATTATATTCTTTATGTTGATAGGGTTCGTAGTCCTTACTAATAAAAACTTGAGGAGGGCACAAAATGACTAAAAAACAACTAAAGATTTTAGGAATCAAAGCCCTTCTCCAACTCTTTTTTATTAGTTTATCCCTTGTAACATTAATTCCTGTCCTTTACGCCATATCGATTTCTTTTAGTAGTTCTAATACGTTAGTTTCAAGTGACTTTTCGTTTTTTCCAAAAGAGTTCACTTTTAGTAATTACACTAATTTATTTACAAATCAACCCCTACTGCTTTGGTTTAGAAACTCACTTATCTTAGCAAGTGCTACCTTAATCCTTGCCTTAAGTGTTTCAATACCATCAGCTTATGCGTTTTCAAGATTACGTTTTAAAGCCCGTGGTTCATTATTTAAAATCTTAATTTACTTAAATGCTTTTCCTGCAATATTATCAATGTTTGCGATTTGGAAACTCTTTAGTACCGGCCCGGTTCAACTTATTAATACCCGTATTGGACTTGTAATTATTTATGCAGGAACGATGGCTATATTTGGGATATTAAACTTAAAAGGTTATTTTGATACAGTTCCTGCAGAAATTGAAGATGCGGCTAGAATTGATGGGGCTAGTGAATTTCAAGTGGTCACTAAAATTTTACTGCCTCTTGCAAAACCTTCCATTATTGTAACTGGGGTACTAATTTTAATTTTTGTATGGAATGAGTATATTTTTGCAATTACCTTTATGACAGGTAGTGATAAATTTACATTAGCTGCTGGTTTATACGGCTTACAAGCTGGTGAGATGAGTGGATCATGGCCACTATTTACAGCTGCAGCACTCATTACGGCATTACCAATATTAATCATATTCTTAATTATTCAAAGACACATGGTCTCTGGACTTACTGTAGGAGGTGTCAAGGCATAATGAACAAACACGCGATTATGCATCAGCCTTTATCGAATTACGCCTTTGGACTCGATGAAACCCATGTGGTATTTCGGTTAAAAGCGGCTAAAAATGATTTAAAAGAAGTTATCTTATGTTATGGGGATACAGCCTTTAGAGGAAACCCTGTTGAAATGGAATACGTTAAAATGGTACTTATCCATCAAGATAGTTTATTTGATTATTATGAAGTGATTATAGAAACTTCTATTTCTAGAATCGTTTATTATTTTGAACTATATGATGGAAAGACACGTAGTTATTTTTATAGTCAATTTCATTATGATCATGTAAGTGATCAACGCAATGATTTATTTAAACTGCCATTTAACCGCAAAGAAGATTGGATAGAAATACCTAAATGGTTAAACGATGCGGTAATTTATAATATATTTCCAGATAGTTTTGCGACTAAAAAAGATTTAATTACTAAAACCAGTAAAACCATGACGATCAATGGTAATATCGTAAAATCTAAATTAGGGGGTACTATTAACGGTATCCGAGAAAATCTTGACTATATTATAGATTTAGGATGCAATACCATCTATATGAATCCGATATTCACAGCAGGTGAATATCATAAGTATGATCTGATTGATTATTATTCAATTGATCCTACATTCGGTACAAATGATGACTTTAAACGTTTAGTAGATGAAGCCCATGATAAAGGGTTAAAGGTAATTATTGACGGGGTATTTAACCATTACGGTTGGTATTTTCATGCTTTTGATGATGTTGTGAAACATCAAGAAAAGTCTCGTTACACCGACTGGTTTTATCGCCTAGATTTCCCCGTTTACAGACCAAACACATTTGAAGAGATTCCCCCTTATGCTTGTTTTGGTTATGAACGCTTAATGCCAAAATTAAATACCTCTAATGAAGAAGTCATTCAGTATTTCATGGATGTATGCAGTTACTGGATGAAGCACTATAACATTGATGGCTGGCGCCTTGATGTAGCCGATGAGGTGGATGCTTCATTTTGGAGAAGGTTTAAAGAAACCGCAAAAGCCATTAATCCTGAAATCGCGATTATTGGTGAAGTATGGCAATCTGCGGAATATTATTTGGATGGCACGATGTTTGATTCTGTCATGAATTATGATTTACTGAAACATTCAAAAGCTTTTTTTGCAAAAAATGAACTCGACGCAGATCAGTTTAATGACCGTGTCGTTCATATGCTTACCCGTTATAAAACACCGTTTAATTATGCACAAATGAACTTACTTGATTCTCATGATGTGCCTAGATTTTTATCACACTGTGATGAAGATATCAATCGTTACTTTTTAGCTTTAATTTTCCAGTTTACTTTTATTGGCGCTCCAATGATTTTTTATGGCAATGAACAAGGCCTAACTGGGATTAAAGAAGAAGACTACCGAAAGGGTATGGTATTTAACCGTGATGGCTTGATTAGAGATTTCTTTAAACACCTAATCGAGTTAAGAAAAAATCATCCTGTTTTAACAAAAGGATCATTTAAAACACTTCACGCCGGAAAGGGCGATGGCTTATACATTTATGAACGTTATGATGAAGAATCATCGATTATAACAATCCTTAATAGAAGTGATTCTTTAAAAGTCATTAATAAAGATTACTTTAACGATGAATGGCTTATGCATCATAATATAGAAAACAATTTTTTCATTGGCGCAATGGGGTATTTAGTAATTAAAAAAACCAAACATTAAGGTGGGGTAATATGGCTACGACTATAAAGGATGTTGCACGCATAGCTGGAACATCAATCAGTACGGTTTCGAAAGTAATAAACGGGTCTGGAACCATTTCAGAACAAACGATTAACCGCGTAAATGAAGCGATTAAGAGTCTTAATTATATTCCGAATAACCGTGCAAGAAATCTAGCAAAAAAATCAAATCAAATTGTGGCTTTTATCACAAAAGCTAAACGCGATACCGCGTTTATCAATCCACATCTATTTGAAATTATGACCGGTGCACAAAAAACACTATACCAACGTGGGTATTCAATGGAGTTTTTTGGAATTAAACATCAAGATTTTGATATGATTAAGCAAATGATAGATACTAAAAGTGTTGATGGGATGATTTTACACGCATCTATTGTTACACCAGAAATTGCAGATTATTTAGTAGCATCAAACATCCCACACACAGTAATTGGTATGCCAAATTTCCCTACTTCTGCTTGTTGGATTGATAACAATAATACATTATCAGGTCAACTTGCCGCTAAACATCTCCTCACAATTGGTAAAGAAAACATTGCCTATATTAGTGGTGAAAAAGACGATTTAATCTCAGAACTTCGATTAAAAGGGGTTTATAGAGAACTAAAAGATAACTTTATAGAACTTAATGAAGATTTCGTGATGCGTACGAACTCTACCCATTATGAAGGGTATGAAGCAACACTAAAATTACTTTCGTTAACCCCGCGTCCTAATGCCATTATCTGTGCCAATAATATGATTGATTTAGGCTGTATAAATGCGCTTAGAGATCAAAATATAAGTATTCCTGATGATATCGCAGTTGTAACTTTTGATGATTATCCTTATGCGATAATCACCAATCCCCCAACAACAGCAATTAATATTGACGTTTATGACCTTGGGCAACAAGCCGCAAGGTTAGTCATAGAAAAAATTAAAAAACCAACCTATCAATTTCAAACGTACATGACCGTTCCTTTACTTGTGACTAGGAAATCTACTCGCAAAGATTAAAGGTGTTAAAATAAAAAAAACTTATCTTTCCTCCCATATGAAGTGATAAGTTTTTTATTTTAGGTTAAACGTATTAATTCATTTAATGTAACAAGTTTTAATGTATCTTTTTCCATATCATAATCAAGAATTGTTATTGAGGCATTATCTACATCAAACAAATTTCGCATTACTAAATCTATATTCAATATTTTTGAAACAATTGCTTTTATCACACCGCCATGTGTAAGTAATACAACTTCTTTACCCATATATTCTTTAATGATTTCTCTTATAGCATTATACGAACGGGTTTGAAAGGTTTGATAAGATTCTCCGCCTTCGGCTTTAACATTAAGAAACTCGGTTGGGTTTTGTGGAATGTTTTTAAGATATTTTTCTTTTACTTCTTTCCAAGTAAGGCCTTCCCAAACGCCTAGTTCTATTTCTCTTAAATCTTCATAAATATGGATTGGTTTATCTAAGTCTTTGTTTAAAAACTCTGCCGTATGAAAAGCACGTTTTAAGTTACTAGAACATAACACATCAAAGGGAATATTTTTAAAATAAGTATTTAATGCTTTTGCTTGTTTAATCCCTAAATCGTTTAACAACACATCTTGTGTGCCTTGTAAAATGCCTTCAGTGTTCCACTTTGTTTGTCCATGTCTAACTAGATAAATCTTCATCTAATCACATCCTTCAGATTCTATTTTAGCATATCTAGATTGATTTGATAAAGCATCTATATAGATTATAAGGTTTATGATATGATTATCTTAAAGAAAGGGTGTATGTTATGCCTATTATAATTAAAAGCACCGATGTGCTAACCCTTAAAGTCGATGCCATTGTAAATAGTGTAAATCAAGAGGGACTTGTTGTTGATAGCATTGATTATAGCCATGTTGGCTGTTACCTTTTAGAAGAAATTAAGCAAAAGAGTAAGATCATAGTTACCAAAAACACACAAAATGAAGCATCACTATTAAAATATTATGCCATCATTCATGTAGTTGTCCCTTCTAATGAAACTGGTACTCTTATTAGTAAACAGTTAGAAAAAAGTTATTTGAGTATTCTTAATACTGCAGATGAATCTAATATCAAAAGTATTGCAATTCCAATATTAAATAGCGAGTCTAATCCTATTCAAAAGTCTACTGCTCTAAAAATAGCTTATGACACCGTAAGATCATTTTTGATCACTCATGACATGCTTATTTATATCGTTGTGTCTGATATAGAGTTAGATGCTATAAACAAAGAATTATTTCACTCAGTACAAGATTATATAAATAAAAACTTAGAAACTGAATCCCTCATTTTAGCTTATGAGTCTATCAATTACTCAAAAAGTCATTTTAAAAAAGCAGATGACATTGATGACATTGTATCTAAAATTGATGAAACTTTCACTGAATCTTTACTTAATCATATAGATAAGTTAAATAAAAAAGATTCTGAAATCTATAAAAAAGCTAATATTGATCGTAAACTTTTTTCAAAAATTAGAAGTAACAAAGACTATCAGCCAAGCAAGCAAACCGCTTTAGCATTTGCGATTGCACTTGAACTATCTAAAGACCAAACAAATGACTTAATTTCAAAGGCTGGTTATGCATTATCAAATAGTCAAATAAGTGATCTTATTATCTTATACTTTTTAGAACACAAAAATTACAATATTGATGAAATTAATGCCACACTTTTTGCTTATAACCAAAAGATACTTAGTTAAAATGTCGCTTACAAAGCGACCTTTTTCATTTTAATTCCTGCTATGATGGTCTTATAAAACAATAGGAGGGAAATAAAATGAAAAAAGATTGTGTAGAAATGGTATTTATATTAGACCGAAGCGGTTCCATGTCAGGTTTAGAAAATGAAACAATTGGCGGATTTAACGGTATGCTTAAAAAGCAAAAAGCACTTGAAAACGAAGCGTATATAACGACTATTTTATTTGATAATGACTATGAGGTGCTTCATAACCGTGTTCCACTAAAGGAAGTTCAAAATCTCACACAAAAAGACTACTATGTAAGAGGGACTACAGCATTACTAGATGCCATAGGTAAAACCATTGAAAAAATAGAAGCAAAACATACCTACTTACCCGTCTCGCAACGTCCTGAAAAAACGATATTCATAATAACTACAGATGGTATGGAAAATCAAAGTAGGTTATACGGTGTAGAAGAAATTAAAACAATGATTGAAAAACAACGTTTACGTCATGATTGGGAATTTTTATTTTTAGGCGCAAACATTGATGCTGTTAAAACAGCGCACATGTACGGCATTGATGCATCACGTGTTGCAGATTTTCATGCAGATAAAGAAGGTGTAAATCTTTGTTATGAGGAGATTGGAAACACATTAAATGAACTGAGATTGCATAAAAAAATAAACAACAGTTGGAATAAAAATATCAAAAGTGATTACGCTTCTAGAAAGTAAATTTAAATCGCATGTAAATATATGCGATTTTTTTTATTAACTTTTTAAAAAATGTTTTGCAATCGGACAGATATGTCCTATAATGTAATTTGAGAGGTGAAGATTACATGATAAATCAATTTTCTAAAGAGTTCGCACTTTTTTTTGAAAAACTACGTCTTTCAAGAAACCTTACTCAAGAACAATTTACAAAAGATGTTGTTTCAATGCGCCAATATCGTCGTTATATTAGAGGGGAGTGCTTGATTCCTCAATACGTTGTAAACAAATTATCAATTCGACTTGGATTTAAGCCAGAGCACATTATATCAGAGTTCGATTCAGAACGTATTCGTGAATCAAGTATGGTATCTTCTTTTTATAATGCTGTAGCAAATCAGGATTATGTCAAAGTTAAGCAGTATATGAAATCCATCACGTATGATAGACTACTAGATGATCAGAATAAACTTCTCTACAATCATTCTGTCAATTATTATAAACATGCGATTGGTAAAATATCCGATGAAGCGATTACCAAAATTACCATGGATGCTCTTAACTATAAAACTATATTGAAAAATTCTGTATTTTCACCAGTAGAATTATTACTATTGACATCACTTTTTACACATGATAGTTTTACTGAAAAATCACGTCTTGCTGAGAAATTAAATGAATTTTTAAAGAACCTTGATATGATAGTGATTGCACAAAGTGACAATATGATGCTTTTAGTAATTTATCAACTTATAAAATATTATGGTGTTTGCAAAGAATACAAAAAAGTTGTCTCTTTATGTGATAAAGCAATAGAATACAACTTAACAAACAAAAATTATTATCTATTAGATTATTTTTATTACTTCAATGCATTAGCACACGATAAACTTGAAAATGATAGTAAAGTTAAAGATTACTTATTTAGATGCTTTTGCATTTTATATGCTGATGATAATCAACCTAAAATTAAAAAGTTTACTAAGTTTATAGAAACAGATTTCCGTATCAACTATAAACAGTTTGTTATAAACCATATTCCAAATACCTACTAAAGAAAAAAGCCTATCAAAATTTGATAGGCTTATTTATTTTGATTTGCTTTTTGTGAGATTTCTTGATTTCTTTTTGCAATGATTGCTTCAATTTCTCTTCTTTTTTCAACACGTTTAGGTTTTATTTTTTTATTGTAGATTACTTTAGAAGGAATAAAGACTACTGCGGCAGTAAATCCAAATGGTGCAATAGCTACAGTTGCTAAAAACAATCCTTTTAAAATAGTGCTTAGTGCATTAAATGATACCTTAAAAGTATGTGCTGTTGTAGAAAAGAATGTTCTATCGGTATGAATCGTACGGGTACTTGATTGGCTTACTTGATAGTCTTCTTGACTAGCAAATACTTGGATATAGTATTCAGTGGCTGGGTCTAAATCATCAAAGCTCATTGTTGCTTTTTGTTTTGGAAGTAATTCAATAGATTTTTCTTCAATTAATACGCCGTTTTTAAATAATACTGCATTAATAGTAACGGTATTTTCATCAGTATTATTAACACTAAAAATAACGTCATCTTTCGTTGTTTCTATACTATGAACACTTGGCATTTTAGTTACAGGTAAGAGTAGTTCAAAACGTTCTACTCGTGTAATCATTAAGTTAATGGTTGAATACTCGATTAAGGAATCGTAATTAGATAAGTTAGAACCGATTTGATTTAACTCAGTTTCGATGCTTGTAAGTTTATTTTCTAACGTAAGCATTTCATTTAAAGTACTTGCTGCTTCCATAAGTTCAAGTATTCTTGCATGCTGAGTTAGTAATGCTTCTCTTCTTGCTTCTAAGGTTGAATATTGGTTTGTTACATCAACAGCTGATGTTTCAAAGTGTGCGGTATGACCAAGCGATCGCATATAAATTATAAACGCTTGATAATGTTCGGTCTTAACGCGCACTTTAACAGTATATATTTGATTAGAATAACTTTCTGCTTCTACAAAAGATTCATAGGTTAAAAGTTGATTTAAGATTGATAGATACGTTTGAGTTGGATCTTCACTGATTATGCCTAAGTTTGCGGTATAAATCATTTTACGGTTGATTTGTGCTGGTTGATTGATTAAGTGAATTTGTTCAGGATCAGGGAACATGTCATCAATGGTTTCACCGTTTCCTAAATCCGGATCTGGATCAGTATCTGGATATGGATCCATACTAGCGTTACATGCAGATAAAATTAATGTTATTGCTAATAAAAAACTTAATAGTAACTTCTTCATAACATCACCTCTTTTTTATTATACCCCTTACGGTATTAATAATACTTTAGCATATTTATAATACTTTTTATGTTCATTATAGTGTATTTCAAATATAGTCTATTAAGTTACAGTAAAATTGATAAGATAAAGAACGTGGATTTAAGGGATATGTTATACTAAAATTATGATTAGATTCAGGAGGCAAATATGTTTGAAACATTAAATAGAAAGAAAACGAATTCAATTAAATGGAACTATGGAGAAAAAGAAACAGTAACAGATGATTATTTAGTTTTTTCTGTGGCTGATTCTGATTATCAAACAGCTGAAGTCATCAAAGAACATTTAATCAAACGGATTGAAAACGGGGCATTTGGTTATACTGAAGTTGGTTCTGATTACTATACTATTTATATTCATTGGATGAAACGTCGTTATAATGTTGATGTTAAAAGACCGTGGATTTTACCGGGGTCTAAAATATTAACGTCTTTAAGTATTATGATACAATCTTTTACAAAAGAACATGAAGATGTTGTTATTCAAACCCCTGTTTATAATATGTTTGAGTTTGTAATTAATCAAAATAATAGAAAGCTAGTAGAAAACCCATTGGTTAATGAAAACGGAGCGTATTCTATGGATTTAGTCCATTTAGAAAATTGTTTTAAAAGTGGAGCTAAATTACTTGTTTTATGCAACCCACATAACCCTGTAGGAAGGGTATGGCGTAAAGAAGAAATTCGTGATCTTGTTCATTTATGTAAAAAATATGACGTCTATTTAATTAGTGATGAAATTCACGCTGATTTAATTATGGAAAATCATATTTTTTATAGTGTTGCCCATCATATACATGATTATGAAAAAATCATTATTGTTAATGCGCCAAGTAAAACATTTAATTTAGCTGGTTTGCAAATATCAAATTATATTATTCCCCATAATAAAACGAGAAATATTATTAAAAAATCATTGTTAAAATCATTTTTAGGTACCCCTAACCTTTTAGCTATTGAAGCGCTAAAAACAGCTTATACTAAGTGTGATGATTGGTTAGAGGCCCAAAATAAACATATCTATGAAAACTTCTTAACATTAAGAGATTTTTTAACAAAAAATCATGAAAAAATTGGTATTACTCCACTAGAAGGAACTTATTTAGTTTGGTTGGATGTACGCTACTTAAATCAATCATCTGAAGCCTTATTAAAACACTTAGGTAAATATGATATTGTTTTAGCAAGTGGTAAGGCTTATGGTAATCAGTGTGAGGGGTATTTGAGGATGAACATTGCCTGTTCAAAAGAACAGTTACTAGAGGGGTTAAATCGCTTTAGTAAAGCTATAAATGATTTATAATAAAAAAGAGATTCCAGTTGGAATCTCTTTTTTTAGTCAGTTAATCAGTAAGTTTTAACTGTCTTAGATGTAAACTCGTGTATATCCCTTCAGGATGTTTGATTAAATCTTCATGTGATCCTTCTTCTACTACTTTACCTTCACTTATAACAAAGATTTTATCCGCATGTTCAATGGTTGATAAACGATGGGCAATCACGATACTTGTTTTATCTTTCATCAGTTTTTCTAACGCATTTTGAACCAGTAGTTCTGATTCATTATCAAGGGCAGAAGTTGCTTCATCAAGTAGTAAAATTGGTGCGCCTTTAATGATTGCTCGGGCAATAGCAATCCTTTGACGCTGTCCACCTGATAATTTTGCGCCTTGTTCGCCGACGATTGTGTTATACCCGTCTTCTAGCTGCATAATAAACTCATGTGCGAACGCGCTTTTTGCGGCTTCAATAATTTCATGATCTGTGGCATGTTCTTTACCGTATGCAATATTATCTTTAATCGATGCGTTAAATAAATACGCATCTTGTGGCACATAAGCCATTTGGCTTCTTAGTGCCTTTAGTGATCGGTTTTGAATGGTGTTGCCTTGGACTTTAATATCCCCCTCATTAGTTGGATAAAACTGTAGTAAGAGTTTAAATACAGTACTTTTTCCACCACCACTTGGACCAACAAGAGCGACACTTTGATTTTTCTTAACAGCTAATGTTAAATCCTTTAATACATGTTGGGTGTTATCATAACTAAACGTTACTTCATTTAAACTGATTGCTGTATTATTTTCATCGATGATTGAAACATTTGGATAACCGATTGGTTCATCTATCTCATCAATAACACTAAAGACACGTTCGCCTGCGGCGAGTGAGGCTTGTAGGTTGGTAATAAAGTTACCTAAGTATCTAACAAGTTCACTTACCCCGTTTTGGAGTTGAACAATAGCAACAATAACCCCTATAGTTGTAAGGCCTTCTAAGACGAGTAATGCCCCTACTAATACAATTCCTGCAAAGCCTATTGTAAAGACTAGATCATTGAGTGAATTAATGGTTGCAAGTTTGTTAATTCTTTTGTTTGATACGTTTAACGTATCATCATTTGATTTGAAGAATTTATCTAAAATCAGTTTTTGGATATTAAATATTCGTATAACATGAACCCCTGCAAGTAAGTTAGATAGTTTTGTATTTACCACCGCTAAGTTTTCTTGGACTTCTTTACTAACTTCACGTAATCTTTTAGCATAAACACTATTTACTAAAATCGTTAAGATCCCTGCAAAAACAGGAATTAGGGCTAAACGCCACTCAATAATAAACATAATAACTAATGTTCCTATCCCCATAATAACGCGTGCTAAGAAGTTGATAAGATGTTCAGAATAAGCTTTTTCTGTTTCTGCAATATCGTTAGTAACAATCGATATAGTTTCTGCACTGTGGTGTGCTTTAAAATAACTTAATGGCAGTGCGGTTAATTTGGTAAAAACTTTTTTTCTTAAGTTTCCTGAGGTCTTAACGGCTGCAGACTGTGATAAATATAAAAACAGTGGCATAATCGCTACAACAATTAACATATAAACAATAAATGGCAAAATACTACTTAGTACTTCATCAAAGGTGCCTGTGGTTAAAGTATCAAATAAGTTTAAAAATAAGAACGCAATAACCGTTTGAAATAAAAGGGCTGAAATCGATAATCCGATAATCCCAATAATGTATGAAGCGTAAGCCCCCTTCATACACTGCATAATGCGTTTAAAGGTCGATGATTTCATCTAACTCATCTCCTTCTTCTAATTTAGTTTGTTTGTAATAAAGTCTTGTATAGACTCCGTTTAATGCAAGAAGCGTTTCATGGGTCCCTGATTCTACAATCGACCCTGCTTCAATGACGTGGATGGTATCTACGTTTTTAATGGTTGATAAACGGTGAGCAATTATGATGCTTGTTTTATCTTTTAAAATCTCATCAAGCGTTTCTTGAATAATCGCCTCTGAATCGGTATCTAAGGCTGAGGTTGCTTCATCTAATAATAAGATTGGCGCATCTTTAATAATGGCTCTAGCAATAGATAAACGTTGTTTTTGTCCCCCGCTTAATGTATTGCCCATTTCGCCTAAAGATGTTTCATATTGGTCTTTTAGATTATGTATAAATTCATGGGCGTTTGCTTTATCTGCGGCACTATAAACCGTGACGTGATCACTATCACTTTTGCCGTACAAGATATTGTCATAAACACTTTCAGGAAATAAGAAGGTATCTTGTGAAACAAGCGACATCTTTTCTCTTAATGCATGGAGTTGCCAAGATTTAATATCGTGACCAAATACATTAATCTTACCTTCATAAGCATCATAGTATCCAATCAAAAGTTTTGTGACCGTACTTTTCCCGCCACCACTTGGGCCGACAAAAGCAACGGATTCTCCGTGATTAATCGTTAGGCTTAAGTTTTTAATGACTGGTTGATGATCGCCTGGATAGGTAAATGATACTTGGTTAAATGTAACGACTGGTTTTGTTAGATCGGTTGGATAGTTTTCTCCGTCTAAACGTTCTAATGGTTCATCAATGATTTCAAAAATACGTGAGGCACTCGCTAAATCACGTTTAGCATCCCCTATTAACATACTCATTTGGGTAAGCGGCCAAGTTAAAAAGTTCAGTAAGTTAATAAAGGCAAGTAAACTCCCTATTGTCATACGCCCTTCAATTACTAAATAACCCCCAAATATAAACGTTGTAACAAACGGAATAATAGAAAACCCTTCAGAAAAAGCCCCTAAAAATCCTCTTCTTTTAGCTAGCTGTTTACCGTTTATAACACTTTCATCAATTAGACGGTTATTTTTTTCTAATAAGCGGTCTTCTAAGTTATACGCTTTTGACACTTCAACGCCTTTGATATAATCGGTAATCACTGTATTAATATGCCCTAATTTTTCTTGAACCTTTTTACTTACCGGTCCAATGGGTTTAATTAAAATACTAGACCCTATAACTAATACTGGAATCATCACAAACGCAAAAAGCGTTAACTGCCAACTAAGAATAAGTAAAACAATTAAAGCAAGCGTTGCGGTAAGCGGGACTTCAATAAGTCTAGGAATAATGGTATAGGTAAAGTTTCTAACACGGTTCATATCGTTTGTCCCGCGTGAAGAAAGCTCGCCACTATGTTTTGACTGAATCGCGTCAAACGTAAGATAGGTGATTTTTTCTGCGTAAAGTGCTCTTAGTTTTGCTAAACCACCTTCTGTATACTTCCCTACTGTTTTTGTACGGAAATAAATTAAGAGTCCGTTAATAACTAATAAGCCAATACTGAGCTGTAAAACAAAATAAAACGTTTCTCTTGACCCTGTACTTGATGCATCAATTAAAACCTTTAATAAGTACCCAAATAAAACGGTAATTGAGGCATATAAAATCGAAATCATTACACCGATAATTAATAAGTACTTCTTAGGAAACACGCGCACTAGACGCTTAAATGGTTTGTCTTTTAATTTTTTCATGGTTCCTCCAGATTGTAAAGCCTTCTAAATAAGTATAGCATAATCATTATTTAAATTTATGACTTTTTCATGAATATGATCATCTATAATTGTATCATACAACCTTTATTTCGTGCATATATTTTTGCTTAAATTAAAAAAATAGATTGATGAATGATTCATCAATCTAAGTAATTTCTTTTATTATGAAAACTTCATAGGCATAAGCAAAGGTAAAGCCTAATTTAGAAGCTAAACGTTTACTAGATTCATGAGCGGCATCCCAATGAGGGATTTTATTTCTTTTTAAACATTCTAAAGTAAAATAAGCGCCAATAATTTTAGCAAGCCCTTGATTTCTATAATCGTTGCGTGTAATGATTTCTATTTCATAACCCCCGTTAAAGCGGATATAACTTGAACAACCTGAAATAATCGTTTCATTATCTAAAACTAAAAACCCTAACCCGTTTTCTTTAAAGTCTTGATAATCTTTAAAATTTCCGACAAAATCTTCCCCCCAGCCCTCTTTTAGGATTTGGTTATAAAGGGGTTTATCAATGGGTTTAATATGATAGTTAGGATTTAACGCGTTGATTATTTTATTTAAATGATCCTTATTTAAATCATTCGCGTGATGCGCATAGCGTGTTTTTCTAATCAGTTGATTAGGATAGATGGCTTCTAACGCTTTAACCCATAGTGCCGTCGTATGGATTTCTGTATCATAAGGAACTTTTTTGATAAGTTCTATGGCACACTTACTATTAGGATTTCCTGATAGATAATAATTCCATCCAATAAACCCTAAGAAAACACTAGGGTTTTTTAAGTCGTCTGTCATCATTTCTCCGTGAAATCCGTGAATGAGTGCATCCAGTAAATTATCATAACGTAACGGGCTCAAAAGTGGCCATAAGGTATCCATATTTAATGGGGTCGCTTTTATAAAAGTCATATGTAATCTCCATTCATTATTGAGGAATGTATGTAATTTTATTTAGTTTAGTCCCCTTAAATGGGTATTTTGCTTTATAGCCAATCACATTAATGAATGATTCAAGGTTATGAATTTCACTCATGTTTTTAAAGAGTTCAAAAGTCGCTAAAGCATCATCTAATGCACGATGCGTATTTTTAACTTTAACTGCGTATTTTTCTACTGCGTTATCAAGTTTATGGGGATATTCATGTTTAGCGCGGTATACCGTTAACATATCTAAGTAATCAACTTGATCAAATACATCTACAGGTGATTTATATTTTTTAAATAAGGCCATAAAAAATGATAAGTCAAAAGGTAAATTATAAGCTACAAGTAACGTGCCTGGTTGTACAAGGGTTTGCATCGTAATAAATAATGATTCTTCATGAACCCCTTTTTTAATCATGTCATCGGTGATATTAGTAATTTCAATGATTTTAGGGGGGAGTGGTTTATTAACATTAATAATTAAACTGATTTTATCACTAACGATATACTTATCTTCTTTACTAATAACAGTGCAAGCCCCTAATTCAATGATTTCATTTTGATAAGGACTTAGTCCGGTTGTTTCTACATCAAAAAATACGATTTGTTTATACTGGTTAAATAGATTCATAACAATCATCCTTTGTATTTTTATATTCTACTACTTAATCATAACACAGTTAAATCAGAGTAAATAAAAAAGAAACCTTTTTAAAAAGATTTCTTTTATCTTTTAACGCCAAAAACTAGTAATATCTTTTTTATCTTCTATCACAAAATCGATAATAGACTTTAGTAAATCAAAGCTAAATTCTTGATGATCTTTAACTTGAATAAGCATTTTAGTTCTATGGTACTCTAACTTTTTTAACTGAACTTCAAATTTAGTTATGGCTGGTTCTTCTGGAGCCATATTTAAATGTTTCTTTGCTTTACTAAACCCAATAATAAATGTGCCATGATGCATATACATAGGTTGATTCCATTTAATGGCAGGTTCTAGTTGTGGATAGTGTAATCCAATCCAATTAAATATATTAGAAAGTGTTTCGCGTATTTTTGGGTTTTCTACTGTTTCTAAATAATCATTAAGCGTTTCCATTCATCAATCCTCCATAACCGTATTATACTTCTATTTAACACCTACAACAAACTTGATGCAATTGAAGTTAGGTGATCATATAAAGATGGACTGAACGATTAATAAAGCACTTACGGATATAACATTACTAATACTATGGAGTGCCATAGGATAAAACACACTATTTGTTTTCTCATAACAAATCCCGTAAATTAATCCTAGTACTAATGAATACATTAGCTGAATGGGTTGATAACTCATAGAAAAAGGATTTAAAGTAAAGGCAATATGAGCAACCACAAAGACTAGTGCAGCTAAAATGTTTGCGATACTAAAACGATCAGATAAAACTCTTTTAGAGATAAAAAACCCTACAATAGTCATAATAAAAGCACGGAACAATATTTCTTCACTTGGTCCACTCATAAATAACTGAAAACTTAAATACCCTGTAACATTACGAGCATTAATAGGAAAGGGTAGTGTTGTTACTTGGTTACTTAACACTAAGATAACCATTAAAACAACATTATATATAAAAAAGTATAATGTAAACTTTTTAACAAAGGCTAACCCAACTTCTTTATTACCACTTGTAAACCCAAAGGTTAAAGTTGTAAATTTCTTAATCACTAAAATAATTAAGATAATCACAATCATTTGTAAAATGTGATGTACATATAACCAAGCAAATACACCGTCAGGATCAATTGTGTTATAACTAAATAAATCTGCAAATAGTCTTCCAAACCAAGAAGCGATTAAAGGCATCAGTAAAGCAAGCATAATAATTAACGTTTTTAATAAAGGATTTAATTTCATTATTTTAGTCTCCTATAAAATTAGTATACCCTTATTTTAATCTATTTAAACCCTTCTACATAGGACTTTTTACATATTTATAAAAGAAAAAATCCCGCCAGGGATTTTCTCTTTTACTGTTTTCTAAGTATTTTCTCCATGCTTTTACCTTTAGCAAGTTCATCGATTAATTTATCTAAATAACGAATCTTTTTCATTAAAGGGTCTTCAATGGTTGCTAGTTTAACACCGCATATTGTCCCAGTAATAAGCGATACATTTGGATTAAGCATTGGGGCTTCATCAAAAAAGGTTCTTAAGTTACTCTTCTTATCAAGCTGTGCTTGAAAAGAGGTTTCATTATAACCTGTTAACCAATAAATTATTTCTAAGACTTCTTCTTTAGTCCGTCCTTTTCTTTCTGCTTTATGAAAATAATTGGGTAATAAATCATAAAAAGACATCGCATATAATTTTTCGTTACGCGTCATACCAAGTCCTCCTTTTAACTGAATGAATTTGTATTGTAATCATTTAGCTTTTAGTTCATTATCTGTGATAAACGGTAAATTCAACGTTTCTTTAATGCCTTCTTTAATTAAAGCTTCTAATACATCCATATTAATATCTGAAAGTTTCTTTATGTATAAACAACTTTTACCTACCTTATATTTACCTAGTGATTTAAGCAGTTCATAAGACTCTAATTCATAAGCTATATATAACGTAATTGCCTGTTTACGACTCGCTAGCCCTAGTAATGGCATATCGCCTTCATGACCGGTTTTATATTTATAATGTAAATTACCGAATCCAACAATTGTCCCCCATAAAACCGGTTCTTTATGGGTGATTCTTTTACCTAGCTCAATTAATGTCTTCATGGCTTCTTTACGGGATAAATCTACTGAATCTAAATATCCATCAATATCAAAACTCGTTATTTCCATAGTGACTCCTATAGTAAGACTTAACTATATTATAACATGTTAATAAAATAAGGTCGTGAGGCACGAACTTATTCAAACAACCGTTTTATAAAGATATCAGGGTGATCTAAAAAGCGTTTTAATAACTGAACAGATTCTAAAGATTCATAGGTAACTGCTTCAATGTGACCCTCTTCAAACTTTAGTATTTGTGCATTAGGATAGGCCATGATAATCGGTGAATGGGTCGCTATAATAATTTGACAATTATCTTTTACAGCTTCATGTAAAAGATAAAGGAGTGATAACTGATGATGAAATGATAAAGGCGTTTCAGGCTCATCTAATAACATCAACTGATTAGCTTTTAATCTTGATTTAAAAAACGATAAATAAGATTCTCCGTGTGAGGCAAGACTCAAGTCTTTATCATGCAGTGCATCAATTTCCGCTAAAGTTCTTTTGTGTGGCATAGAGGCTAAATTTTTCGCAAAAATACTACGGTTTTTATACACGGTTTCGATTTCATCTAAGGCTTCATGAGATTCTTTCTTGTTTTCTTCTAGTTGATTGATATACATCGTAAAATCTTCAGAGGAAAAATAATACCCTTTAGGTTTTTTTAAAGCAACACTCACTTCTAGTAATGCTTGAGAAGATTTCTTTACAGCTTCACCAATTTGGTAAAGCCCTAAATGATTTTTTAAGAGTTTTAAGAAGGTTGATTTTCCACAACCATTGTCACCAACTAAAATAGTGACATTAGAAGTAAAGTTTATTGTTTTCCCAAAAAAAGGTAAATAGTATGGATAGTGTGTCTGTTGGTTTTCTTTAAAACGTACGGCTTTTATATGCATCATATCACCCTTATTCTTTAAGTAGTTCTTCGATAAATGTTCTAACTACATCATTTACTTCTAACAAGGTATCCTCATTACTTTTGGTGGTTTTAAATTGATTAAGCAGTCTTGTAAGCACTGGACTCATTAACCCTAAATCTGTGATTGAAAAGTGGCCAGATCCTTCGATAAGTACATGTTGATGATTACGCGCATTAAGACTTATATAATCGAGATTACGCTTATATTGCGGTAAGGCATCTAAATGGTGATAAATAGAATCCGTATAGATGTGAAGTGAGGCACTACCTAAATAAATTTCTTGATAATCAAACACACCATTATTCACTGTTTCTATATCACACATATAAGGAGATTCTAAGGCAATGACCGCTAAAACATTAGGGGTTTCCAAAAAGCATAAAGCGGCTGAGCCACCTAAAGAATGGCCAATTAAAATAATTTCATCAAGATTACTAGTGTTTAAAAAAGTTAACTCATATTTTAATCTATTAAGTTCATCCATAACAACGTTAAGATCATCAGTTCTCAAAGTCATCCAGCGTTTATATAACCTATAACTCTCATCTATGTCACGCGACACATCTTCTTTCATCAACTCATTAAAATAACTTCTATCTATACGAGTCGTATTGCCGTTTAAGGCTGGTGCACTTAAGGTATGATAAGGATGCGTCATAGTACACGCTGTTATGCCATAACTTGCGAGTTCTTTTAATAAGGTCTCATTACTATATGGGGTACTAATCCCTCCGTGAGAATATAAGACAATCGGTCTTTCCTCGGTGTTATCTAAACCGTAATAACATTCCACAAAAATTTCTCTTGTTTCAGACTTATGAGAAAATCCTTCTTGGCTCACCCCTTCTATTATCCAAAAGGATTCATGATTCACTGTATAAGGACCTGTTGGAATTAATGATTCATAGTTTGGAAATAGCTTAAACGGGGTAAACGCTATTAACCACATTAAAGCCATAAGGACTAAAGAAACAGGTCTCTTATTCTTAACAATAGACTTCTTGAGTAATAAAAGAACACCATAATAAATAGTTAAACCAATAAAGATAATCCCTAAAAGACTATAGGTTAAAACATAATTAGAATAATTAAAGATTATCATACTAAAAAGACTTATAAGCATTAGTCCTCTAATGGTTATAAGTATATAGATTTGATTTACTTTTACATGGTTAATTAATAAATAATACGTAATTTCGAGTAGGATAAACGTAAGCGTCAACGGATGGACGTATTGAACGAAGCCACAGTCACTTGGTAAAATAATAACCAAGAAAGAAGGTGGCTTTTAAAATGGATTTAGAGAAGAATCGAAAAAGATGGAAAAAATTACTAGCT
>NZ_JBIOAG010000033.1:0-21812 GCF_043951795.1 Liberiplasma polymorphum
CTTTATATAGACCCAGAAATGCAAAATAAAGGGTACGGGAAACAACTGCTCATCTATATTTTAGAAACATTACTTGAAGCTGGGATTGAAACGGTTTGCTTTGATTCGATTATCGAATCCTCTATTCAGTTGTGGCGCCGTTTATTTGGTGAACCTAGGTATATGATTCCAGCAAAAAGAAGTGACTTTATTTATATGATTTGGGTCGTTGATGTAAAAGAATCAATCAACCGTTTAAAAAAGTAACTTATTGTTCACAATATATAACACTTTAAGGGACACCATTTTATTGTCAGTTCCGATTAATACACTTATTGTTAAAAAGATGTTAGAATTAAATGTATGAAAATAAGGAGTGAGTATATGAAAAAGTTATTATTTTTTATTCTTGCACTACTAGCCTTTCTTGTTATCGGGGTACAAGTTATAACAAGTGCCATAAATGAAACGATTACTAAAGAAGATTTACCACAAGCCGTTTATCAAGATAATACACCATTTGATCAAGCACACAGTGCACTACAAGATTTTTTTGATGTAAATAGTGAAGAAGATAATTATTCAAAAATTGAAACATTCATGAACTATATGATTTATGATTCAATTAAAGAAAACCTTAATGAAGACTACAATCCATTAGGAGAATGTGAAACTGATGTGTGTAGATTTATTATCGTTACAGATCATGCCACCATAGATTATGCTTTTGCGACATTAAACGATGATGATCAAATCGTTTTAACAATAAGTGTTAAACGACTAAGTTATCCAACGGTTGAAACAGCTGTTCATTTAGTATTTGATGTAACTATTAATGAGTTAGATGCCAGCTTTACACTTACTTTGAACCATGCGAAAATTGCGGATAAAGTAATTTCAATGACGATATTAGATACCATTATGTCTTATGTGGATAAGCAAGCAATTGAAGATAGTATCACCTATGGAGAATTAGATTTAGATGAATATACACTTACTGTTTCATTACTCGATATTAATTAAAGAAAGTAACAGCGATTAATATATTCATGTCAGTTAAGTAAATTTATAAGAAAAAAAGAACTTACCATTTTAGGTAAGTTCTTTTTTGAGTGAATCATTAAATAGTCTTTGTATTCAAAATTTCTTTGACTCTTCCTACAACACCACTAGTTAAAAGCACTTTTATTCCATGAGGGTGTTTTTGAGAACTTGTAAGTATTTT
Organism: Liberiplasma polymorphum; assembly: GCF_043951795.1. NCBI lineage: Bacteria > Bacillati > Mycoplasmatota > Mollicutes > Liberiplasmatales > Liberiplasmataceae > Liberiplasma > Liberiplasma polymorphum. The sequence continues at coordinate 1,205 of NZ_JBIOAG010000033.1, forward strand.
ACTAACGATACCCTCAGTTAAATGACCGCTACGTTGATCTTGCTTTTGAACAACAGCAACATGCATACCAATTAATATATCTTTTCTTTCAGGGTTATTCATAAGAACCCTCCTAACTCTATACTTTATCCGATTTAATATAACATTATTCATTATAACACATAAACGAAATAGTCATAAAATACACTAAGATATTCAGCATGTTTCTTGGAATTACGTTATATTTACATAAAAATACTTTATTTTAAAGACATACCTGTACATGTATCTGACTTTGCAAACTTTTGCATTATGTTATAATTAATTTATAGTAACTTGTGCACAAAAAATAGGAGGTTTTTATTTTGTACGAGATTATTCAAGATTTTAATCATGATATTTTCGCAGAAAAAGAAGGACCATTTGTGTCGATCTATCAAAACACACACAAGTCAGCAACAGATGTTCAGCAAGACATGATTGCATTTAAAAATCATCTGAGAACCGTTGAGGAATCACTACGAAAAAAATATGATGAAAAACTGATTAATACATTATTAGAACCACTGCGCAAGCTTAAAGATAACAAAACATTTTGGCATAGCAACAAGAGTGCTGTGGCCATATTTGCAATGGTTAACGATTATGTAATTTTCCGTTTAAACAAAGAAGTTAATGAAAAAGTCATTGTGGCAGATTCGTTCCACACCAAACCCCTTATAAGACACTTTCAAACACGTGGAACATTTGATGTTTTAGCACTTGATCGTGAAATGTTTGCTTTATACACTTGTACACAAGATGTGTGTCATAAAGTTGATTTTGAGCAAGATACACCAATTTCTAAAGAAGACGTTTTAGGAACATTAGATGATGAGAGTTATTTATCACACGCATCATATAACGGAGCTACAAGCCATGCAATGTATCATGGACATGATGATAGTAAAGATGTTATTGAGAAGGATACTGAACGTTATTTTAGATATATAGATCGTTTTATTAACAACACTTATTCTAAGCCAACCAAACGTCCGTTAGTGCTATGGACACTACCCGAACATCACGGCATTTTTCATAAGTTATCTAAGAACAAATATTTACTTAAAGATGGGGTAAAACTTTCAGATAAAGATTTAAATGAAACCAAAGTCCTTGAGAAAGCTTGGGAAATCATTGAACCTATTTATAAAAACGAAATTAAGTCAATTGTTGAAAGGTACCAACAAGCACATGCTAAAGGATTAGCATCTGATAACATCCACGAAATTGGAAAACAAGCTATTCAAGCAAATATTGAAACGGCGATTATTGCTTCTGATAAAACTATTCCTGGTAAACTTAATAATGCAGATGGTACAGTCATACAAGGGTCGCTAAAAGATCCGTTATATGATGATGTACTAGATGATTTAGCAGAACATATTTTTAATCAAGGTGGTTCGGTGTTTGTTTTAGATGAAGATGATATGCCCACAGAAAAAGGGATTGCAGCTATATTTAGATATTAAAGTTAATGTATAAGAAAAGTCACTTTAGCTCTATTATGAGTTAAAGTGACTTTTGAAATATTATACTATTTCATTACATCTATGAGTGCTTTGACAAATACTGGTAAATCCTTTGGTGTTCTTGAGGTAATGAGGTTTTTATCGATAACAACCGCTTCATCAATATACGTTGCACCAGCATTAACAATGTCATCTTTAATTGAATAAAACCCAGTTATCTTTCTGTTTTTTAAGTCACAACTAGATATCAATAACCATGGGCCATGACAAATAGATGCTATGGGTTTATTAAGGTTGTTCATTTCTTTCACAAAATCAACAGTTTCTTTACAACGTCTCATATGATCGGGCGAATACCCACCAGGTATTACAACAGCATCGTAATCATTTGCAGAAATATCTCTTGAGGCTAAGCTACTTACAGCAACGAGTCCGTGCTTGCTTTTATAAGGCACATCTTTTTCGGCACCAATTAAATCTACGTCAAAACCTTCTTCTTGTAAACGGTAGTAAGGATAATAAAGTTCTTTTTCATCGTAAAAATCAGCTACTAATATCGCTATTTTTTTAATGAATATCGCTCCTTTTCAAATTAGATATTTATAGTGTTATTATAATGTATAAATTTAACAAAGTAAAACTTCATACATTTTTGTCTTTAACTGTATTAATAGTTCATTATATGGTTTAATAAGTTTAACAAACTAAAATCTAAATGAGATTATTTATTACTAAATATATTTATGAAATAAAATTAAAATTAGTACTATCAAAAGGAGATGTCTATGAAAGTATTAGTAATTGGTGGAACAGGTATTATCAGTACATTCGTCGTTAAAAAGTGTGTAAACTTAGGGATGGATGTTACCGTTATGAACCGCGGGACAAGTAATGAAGACTTACCTGAGGAAGTAAACTTTATCATTGGTGATATTAACAATGAAGAAGAAGCAAGTAAATTACTAAAAGATAAGCAATACGACTCGGTGATTCAATTTGTAGCTTTTGTGGAAGAGCAAGTTAGAAGAGATATAAGATTATTTAAAGGAAAAACTGATCAATATATCTTTATAAGTAGTGCAAGTGCTTATCATAAGCCGGTAGAAGATTATCCAATAACCGAAAATACACCACTTCATAATCCTTATTGGGAGTATAGTCATAATAAAATTGTTTGTGAGAATTACTTAAATAGTGTGAAAGATATGAACATTACGATTGTAAGACCATCGCATACTTATAATAATAAAATGCTGATGGCACCTATGACAAGATGGCAATATGATTATGCGCATATGAAAAGATTGATAGAAGGTAAACCTGTCATTATGCCTGGAGATGGAACTAATCTTTGGACCATTACACACGGTAGTGATTTTGCGAATAGTTTTGTCTATTTAATAGGTAATGAAAAAGCGTACAATGATGTGTTTCATATTACAGGAGAAAAACTCTATACTTGGGAACAACTAACCAATATAATCGCCTCATCATTAGAGGTAGAACCAAATATTGTCCATATCCCAAGTGATTTTATTATTAAACATATGCCTGAAATGGAAGGCCCATTACTAGGGGATAAAAGTTGGAGTGCAATTTTTGATAACACGAAAATTAAATCAATTAGTAAAGAGTATACTTCACTTGTTGGTTATGAAGATGTTGTAGATGACGTGGTTAGATATTTTAAAGAAAATAAAGATCAACAAACTATTAGTGATGAGTATGAAGAATTGTATGATAGATTGATTAAAATTTATCAAGCAATCTAATCATTATTGGGTATAATAAAATCTGACAAAATTGTCAGATTTTTATTTTTGAGATGACTCTTCCATTGCGTCTTGAACGTTTTTAAGCTTTGAAGCACCAGTTCTAATGGCACTTTCTTTAACTGCAGTGGCCACTTTATGATGAACACTTTTATCTAACGGGTTAGGAATTATGTAATTCTCAGACAATTGTGCCTCACTTACAGAGTTTGCTATAGCTTGTGCTGCCGCAATCATCATCTCTCGGTTTATTTCACTAGCTTTAGCATCGAAGGTCCCTCTGAAAACACCAGGAAAAGCTAGTAAATTATTAATTTGATTTGGAAAATTTGATAATCCTGTCCCAACAACATGAGCACCTGATGTTTTAGCTAGTTCATAGCCAATTTCAGGGGTTGGATTAGCTAGAGGTAAAACGATTGCCTTTGCATTCATTTTTTTTATATCTTCAGAGGTTAAACAATTTGGACCTGATACACCAATAAATAAATCTGCGCCTTCAACAGCTAAAGATAAAGTGCCACGAAGACATTTAGTATTTGTTTTTAAAGCCATTTTCATGTGAGTTTCTGACAAGGTATTATCATCTTTTGATAGAATACCAAATTTGTCACAAAGAATTAAATCTTTAATACCATAATCAAGCAAGAATTCCGCAATCGCAGTCCCCGCAGCACCGACGCCGTTTATTACTGCTTTAATTTCCCCAATATTTTTCCCCACAACCTTAAGAGCATTTATAACTGCAGCCATTACAACGATGGCGGTTCCATGTTGATCATCATGGAAAATAGGAATATCACACATTGCTTGCAAGCGACGTTCTATTTCAAAGCATCTTGGCGCAGCAATATCTTCAAGATTAATCCCACCAAAACTTCCGGATAATGCATAAATTATATTAACGATTTCGTCTGTATCTTGTGTCTTTAGACAAAGTGGAATGGCATCAACATCACCTAATAATTTAAACAAAACAGCCTTGCCTTCCATAACAGGCATACTTGCTTCTGGTCCAATATTACCAAGTCCTAAAACTGCTGAACCATCCGTTATAACAGCGACTGTATTATGTCTTCTAGTATACACATAACTTAATGTAGGATCTTTTTGAATCTCAAGACAAGGTTCAGATACGCCTGGTGAATAGACAATGGATAAATCCTGTGTTGATTCAATGGTTACTCTTGAGTTCATTTCAATTTTCCCACCTAATGCTTTGTGCAACTTTAATGACTCTGCTTTATAGTCCATAAATAACCCTCTTTTCATTTATTAAACCGTGATGTTTCTTACTAATAATTATTATTTCTAGTATCAAGATTATATGAGTAATTTAACACAGTTTAATCTATGTTTCAATCAGGTAAATGGTTTTAATAATTTAATTATTTTGAAATATAAGCAATCGCAACAGTTCCAATCCCAGCACTCATTGCAACAACCGTTGAGATATCCATTGTATAATCAGGCTTTTTCCCGATTAAATCAGTAAATAATTTTTCATAGGCTTCTACGCGTTTTGGGGCATTTGCGTGGACAATAGCATAGCGTTCGATACCTTTTTCTTCAACGATTTGCCTCACATGTTTGGTTATTTTACGTGTGCTACCTTTTATACTGAAGGCTTTATCGAAAATTATGCCTTCACCCTCTTTATCAATAGAAATAACAGGTTTTAGGTTGGTGATTTTTCCAACGATACCAACCGTTTTTTTAACACGACCAGAGCGAACCATATATTTTAATGTTTGAACAGATACAAGGATTTTTGTTTTTTCTATTAAGCTTTCAATTTCTTTTGTAATAACATCTAAAGGTTGGTTGTCTTTAATCATTTCTTGTGCACGCATAACGAGTAATCCTTGAGCGCCTGAATTTTGCTTACTATTGATTACGGTAATCTTCACATCAGTATCTTTGAACTTCTCAGCAGCTTTTTCAAATACACTATAAGTACCACTCATTTTTGCAGAAACGTTTATTGTTAGTATTTCATTATAATAAGTACTTAGATATGAATATAAATTCTCAACTGCACGTTGATTTGGTTGTGCACTAGTCGGATACTTTTCAAGCTTATCCATGAAAGCGTAAAAACGATCTGAGGTGATTGTAAGTTTATCATAGTAATTACTATCTTCTATCATTAAGTTGATTGGGACAACATGAATTTGTTCATTATCAACAAATTTTTGTGGTAAATCAGCAATAGAGTCAGTGACAAGCGCAATAGAATACTTACGATTATGGGCAGTTTCATATTGTTTTTTCATGTCGTCAACTTTTTGTTCTTGAATAAAGCCAAATTTGCTTAAGTCATAAAATACATGTTGTGGACTGTTTGTATGAATGTGAACACGCGTTTTTCTAGCATTACCAGCAACAACCAAAGAATCACCGTATTTACTCATAGCTTTTCTTATGACTTCACGGTCTAAATTATTACCACTGATTAAAGCTTCGGTGCAGTAGCGATGGGTCTCATCATGATCCTCAACATGAGCCATATGAGAGATTGCGATATCCGCATCAGATTTTTCTTGTGCGGTATATTTACCTGTTTTAATGTAATTAATAAACCCTTCAATAAAATGATAAAAACCTTTGGCACCAGCATCAACTACGTTTGCATCCGCTAATACTTTTAATGTTTTCGTCGTTTTTGATAAGGCTAGTTTTAAATGTTCTTGTGCTTCTGTAAGTAAGGCAATAAAGTCTTTTGTTTTTAGTTTTATGACTGCAATAATTTCAGCGAACTCACGCATTAATGTAATCATTGTCCCTTCAACAGGGTTGTTAATCGCATTGTAAGCATAAGGGACTGCAGCGGTTAATGATTTAGAAAAAAACTCAATATCAATCGTTTCGTTTTCTTCTAAGGCTTCTAGTAAACCATTAATATACTGAGCAAAAATAATACCTGAATTACCTCTTGCACCAATTAAAGCAGCATCTGAAATAGACATGAGTGTGTCATTATAATTATCTGTAAGGGATGATTTATCGAGTATTGTCTGCATCATTGAGGCTAAATTAGAACCAGTGTCTCCATCAGGTACTGGAAACACATTAATGGCATTTAAATTGTTTTTTTGTGCAATAACTTCGTTTGCACCAGATAAAAATGAGTAATAGAGTTTTTCGTTATTCAAGACTAAAATAGACATATAGTTTACCCCTTTATTAGTAATTTATTATTTATTTTATCACGATTACTAATAGAATTTAAACTACTTGCAATCACAATTTTAAAAAAAACTGTTTTTTCTTATAAAAATATCAGGTGGTTATGAAGGTTATTCTAAATAATATTATCCATGAAAGATCGTTTTAATTAGGATAAAGTTAGAAAGATATTCATGTTTGTCTTTTATACCGAGCTTGAGATTCATGATATAGTATAATTAGGTTATGGATTAAAAGGAGTGAAAACAATGACTTATGAATTTTTTGTAGAGATTTTCGGTATATTTGCATCATTTATCATACTAATATCATTATTAATGAGTTCAGTAAAAAAACTACGTATTATAAATCTATTTGGTTCAATGTTCATGTTTACTTATGGGTTTATGATATCAGCTTTACCCGTTATGATTATGAATGTCGGTATTTTAACCATCAACTTATTTTATTTAAGACAAATGTTTACCACCAAAGATTATTTTAAAGTTATTAGCGTTGATAAAGATGATGAGTATCTTAAAAATTTCATTCTTTTTTATGATGCCTACATTAAAGAAGCGATGGGCCGTGTTCCAATTGAAGATAATGATTATCGCTATTTTATTTTACGTAATATGAATCCTGCGGGGTTATTTATGGCACGAAAAAAAGATGAAAAGACATTAGAAATTACACTTGACTTTGTAACGCCTCGTTATCGTGATTTTAAAACAGGTATGTATGTTTTTAATCAAATGGCAGAATCATTTAGAAACTCAGGCTACGAAAGATTTGTAACTAGAACAAGTAATTTAAAACACATGAAGTATTTAAAACGTATGCATTTTGATGTGTTAGAAGAAGGAGAAAACTTAACTGTTTTCACGAAAAAAGTATAATAAAACAGCTCTTTTTATAACTAAAGAGCTGTTTTTTTAATGGTTTAGTTTTTAAAATGATTATTCGATAACGCGTACTGTAATTGGTGGTGTTGTGTAATGTGTAACTCCATCTAACATCCACTTAAAGACAACTTGTGTTGTCCCAATATTAAGCCCGTGTATAACAACGTGATTGCCATGATTTTCAATCGATATAATGTTCTCATTAGCGCCAGTAGCTAGTGAAACTTGAAGACCGTTTATTACACCATTATCATCAAAAATAACTTCTTCTTGATGTTCATTCATGATAAAAGCACTCAAATCTAGTGACCCACCAATTGTGATACGAGGAAGTGAGCCATGCCAGTGCGCTCCGTGAACATAGGCTGTGGTTTCACTATTGTTATTTAAATCTAGTATTTCAAATGCAAGTACGGATATTTCTTGTTCAAGTCCGCTATTATATACCATCAAGTAAATTGGTGGTGTCGTATAGACGATCTCGCCTTCATGAATCCAGTGGAACTCAAGTTCTGTAATGCCTTGATTTATTGCACGTAACACGACGTGATCTCCATTATTTTCTATACTAATAACATCATCTCTTGAACCTTCTAAAACGGATACACTAATTCCGTTAATAGCGCCTTCTTCATCCAATGTTCGATTTGATAAATTTTTAGAAACTATGTTCGCAGTTAAGGTTAATCGCTCTTGTGTTCTAAGCGTTGGAAATTCTCCTTGCCAATCGTCCTTATGAATGTATGCTAAAATCTCGTTATCATGATCCATATCAATGAGTTCAAACGTATGGATATCTCTAAATAGAAAACAAGCACTTAATGTAAAAGTTAGTATAGTTAATATTAATAGTAATAGTATTTTTCTCATTGTAAAACCCTCCCAAAATAAGTCATATAAATTATAGCACAAGACAATCTAAATGCAAACGATTCGCGTTTAGATATTTGGAATATACTGTAAATTACAAAACACCTCAAAAATGAGGTGCTTTGGGTATTAAAAAGTGTAGTCAATCGGATGGGTTTTAACAAATAAATCCAACTTCTCTTTTACAAAAGAAGAATCCACGGCAATATCTAAATACGTGTGATTTCGATTACGAATATGAATGCATTTGATATAGCTAACTCTCTTTTTGTAGGTCTGCTCATAAGCAAGTTTATATAAATTAAGTTGTAGCTTAAGTTGTTCTTCATGAATATGAGCCATTCTTCTAATGCCTACTAAACCAAGGCCGTCGATAAAAGGAGATTGAACAATCATATCAAACCGCCCTGCGGCAATAATGGCACCATGGTGTTTAAGGAGTACAAGGGGACTACTTTCAATCATGACAAACTGATGATGTCTTTTAATTGCAATATACCCTTGCATTTCAACATGAAAAGTTTTAATATCATGGGTTTCATAGTCTAATATCATGTCTTTTAAAGCATTCCCTTTAAGCGCTGCTTTTTTTAAAATTTCAGGATCAACCCTTTTATAGGGATTTCCATATAACTCGCGGACAATTTGTGAAATGCTTAAAATAGGTTTATCGTCAATAAAATAAGCATGGTTAACGGAATCAAACCTGATGCATCTATCATCAATATAATAGTGTTCCATAATATCACTCCTCGTGAAGTCAAACCCTATTAAACAATAATAGGAACTAAAATTCAATAATATTCTAAAATAATTAGTCTTGTCTTGGTACATCCCAAACAACGTGATAGTTTGATTGGTTCCATTGTATGTGCCATCCTTCGGGTTTGCTTTGTGCGCCTACATAAATAGCTGTAAACAACTGTGAAGGAACTCTTGTTCTAAAGGCATAAGCGCCAATTGTTTCAACACTTATTGGGATATAAAGTGCTGTAATTAATGTATCATTAAATGCATATGTGCCAATATAATTTAATTGACTTGGCAAATAAATTGCTGTAAGTGCTGTTGAATTAAAGGCATTTTGTTCAATTCTTTCTAAAAGACTATTAGGTGAAATTTCTACAATACTTAAAATACTACATGCCGCAAAGGCTTCTGATTCGATAATCATTAATGAATCTGGTAATGAAATACTTTCAAGACTATAGTTTGCAACGAAAGCACGCGCGCCTATTTTTTGCAATTTACTATCATCGCCAAACGTCAGGGAGCTTAAATAAGGATTATACACAAAAGCTTCTTCATCAATTATTTCAACACTGCTTGGTATATGAATGCTTTCTAGATGAGTACTAAAAAAAGCCTGTTTATGGATTATTTTTAATACACTACCTTCTTCGATTTCTACCGTTTTTAAATTAGTATTAAGATAAAAAGCTCTAGTTTCTATGCTTTCAATACTATTAGGAATAAAAACACTTTCTATAAAAGACTTATGTTGAAAACCTTGATAAGCAATAGCTGTAACTAAAGCGCCTTGATGTCTTTTAGGAATTCTAATATGGGTTGCGGTTGCTGTACCACTAGAGACGGTGTAGGTTGAACCGGTTTTTACATAATTCAGTCCTTCTGTGCCCCAATCTGGATACAAAGTTAAGTTCATTTTTGGCATAAAGTTATAATCAAAGGGTGTATTTTTTTCGCGGTCTAAATACCATCCAGAAAAGACATAGCCTTCTTTTGATGGGTCTTCAATACTTGGTATTTCATCGTTATATTTAAGGGTGATTATGGTAATGTTTTCTAAGTCTTCTTCATCATAAAAGATATGTAACTCATAGGGTTTAAAGTTCGTATAACCGATATAACTTGCACTGAATAGTAATCCTAAAAATAATATGAAAAGAATCGTCTTTTTCATTTAGTGCTCCCTTCAAAATTGAACTATGTTCATTTATCAGCCCTATTATATCATGGGGGTTAATTAGAAGTTAATACAATTAATGAAGGGGATTGATAAAGTCCTTCATTAATAATATAATTAAGAGAATTTAATTAAAGAAGGAGTTTTATCATGGACACTATTCAAGCATTCTGGCAACGATTTTTAAAGGCTTTAAATAAACCAGAAAATACGACATATATCTCATGTTTTCATTTTGAGTTAACTGAACACCTTGCAAACGAATTATTAGCCCTTGTATTAAAAGGACAAAAAAAAGCTACAGCTAGTAGTTTGCTAGCTTATGAAATAGAAAAAGAACCACTGCCTAAAATCGGTGAATTAAGTATTGTTACCGATTTTAATGGAACACCTAGATGTGTCATTGAAACCCAGGCAGTTACGATTATTCCATTTAATGAAATGACCTATGACATATGTAAACGTGAAGGAGAAGATGATACTTTGGAGTCATGGCAAGCAGGACACAGAAAGTTTTTCAGTGCTGAAGGAAAAATTGTTGGTTATGAGTTTAGGGAAGATCTCCCTGTAGTATTTGAAGATTTTAAAGTTATTTATCAAGAAGATTAAACGATAAATAGATAGGCTTATTAATATAAAACACACTAAAAATAATTAAAACGATACGACTTGTTGATTTAAATAAGGTATCGTTTTTTTATAGAGGCTAGTTGTCACAATCGATTAACATATACAGCTGACAAGTTAAGTTTTCAATTTAATAGGGAATATATCAACCAAATTTTAGATAAAACATTTTATTAGGTCATTAAAAATAGGTGTGATATAATAGTTACGAAAACGTTTTCGTTTATGCATTTAATTTGGAGGATTTTATGTTAAAAAAAATGGTATTAATTGCTTTAACATTAATAGTTATAGTGATATTAAGTGCTTGCAGAAAGCAACCAACTACTGACAATAACGATCCAGTCATTGTAGACTTAGGTATAGGAGAAGTAATTGGATTAGAAGATGGAGATTTCACTTTGAATGAATACTTCAATCCTTTACGTGATGTTTTAATTAAAAATCAATCTGGTGAAAATATCACCCATTATTTAAAAGTGAATGGATTTGTTCATTACGGTAAAGTAGGGACCTATAATCTTCATTACAGTATGACATATGGTGAAGACACAATTGATATTACTAGAGCAATTCATATTAAAGAAGGCACAATTGTCAAAGAAACTAATACTAGAAATATATTTAGTCCTTCAACGGTTACTGTAGGAGAAGGTTCTTATAAAACAGGCGGTGATGCATCGATAGATCATCCTGTTAATCCTTTGTTTATTGAACCTTATTTATTAGATAAAGCGGTCCCATCTAATGGATGGTGGACGTCTTTACTTGTTCAAAATTATGGTGGTGGTAATGGCATTTACACCAATCCGTTTCGTTCATCATTTAGTAGTGCTGGGGTTGAAGTTACTAATAACGGTGTAGGGTTTGTACAGTATTGGAATCCTGATGGCTATAACACGATGGCAAATTTTGCACTGGCTTTACCAGATTTTCATATGAAATCATCGGATCTTTCTACTGAATATAGAACCCAAGTGGTAGATTATAGTGATACAATAGTTAGTGTTGCGATGCGAAATAATCAAAGTTTAGCTGATCAAATGGTTGTGACTTATACTCAAGGTTCTCCCTATATATTTGTAGAACTTGCAAATGAAAAATCACCGTTTATTAGACTGGCATCGAATGGGGTTTCTAGTTACGAATTTTATACAGTAGATGGCATTCGTATAAACGGAACATCTTATGTAGGTGATGGAATCATTATTAAACTTGTACAAAAACATATTGGCTACCAAACATCAAGACCAGCCCAAGTTGGTCAACCTAATTACGGAGATCGTTATTTCTTAGTTAGTACCCCAAATGGAACATCATTTACATTTAGTAATGATAATCATCCCTTTGGTTTAAATAATAAAATTAGTATGGAATTAAATGAAGGCAATTATTATTCTGTAGCCTCACTTCAATCAATCAGTGAAGCTGTTTATTACCACACTCACGCATTTAATAAACCCTTAAAAGGGGATGTTTCTTATGTTGTGGATTATCAAAAAAGTGAAGTCATAACAACGTATCAAACGGCATACCAATCATTAAATAACAATGATGAATCTTCAATGCTTCAGTTTTTAATGCCACATCACTACCAACAAATCGTAGACAATAATTTAACAGATTATTCAATGCGTACGATAAGAGGAACGATGAAACTGTTAGAAGGGAATCAGTTCCAAACTGCTTTATCGTTTCATGGCGTCTTACCAGCTATGACCAAGCCTAACTCAAGTGCTTTTGATGAGACCTTAATGACTGAATACCTTCAAGACTTAGCATCAAGAACCGAAATTAATGACACTTCAAATTTTCTAAATGATGAAGGCCCATACTGGAACTCAAAAGCCATGTATCCATTAAGCCAAGGCATTATTATTGCCGATCAAATAGGAAATGATGCACTTAAAAGTGAGTTAATTGGAAGGTTGCGCTATATATTAACCGATTGGTTTAATGTATCAAACGCTTCAGATGAACGCTATTTATTTTACAATGAAGCCTGGGGTAGTGTCTATTACTCGAATAATGATTTTAATACAGCAAGTGAGTTAAGTGATCATAGTTTTACACATGGGTATTTAATCCATGCCTCAAGTGTCCTTGCGATGTATGATCCTAGTTTTCTAAGTGATTATAAGGATATGGTAGATCTGTTACTTAGAGGGTACATGCAACCTGTAAAAGATGATTATGATTTTGCTTATTTAAGAAGTTTTGATCCTTGGGCAGGTCACACATGGGCACATGGATTTGCGACATTTGCCGAAGGTAACAATATTGAATCTTCAAGTGAAGCGATTAATTCATGGGTTGGTGGGTATTTATGGGCCTTAGCTACTGAAGATAAAGACTTAAAAGAAGCTGCAATTTACGGTTTTGTGCATGAACTTAATCATGCGAAAACCTATATGTTTGATTATTCAGAAACCATATTTCCAGATGAATATAGCGATTACGCACAAGTGGCTGGTATTTTATGGGGTGGAAAGTATGATTACGCAACTTGGTTTGGTGCAAACCCTACATTTATCTATGGAATTCAGTGGTTACCAAATGGGGAGTATTTATCTAGTTATGCATTAAATGAAGACGAAATGTCTCGTTTATCAAAAATATATAGCACGTATTTAAGTGCGAAAAACCAACAGATTGATACTTGGTATGCAAATATGTGGAGTATTCAAGCGATTATTAATCCTAGCATTGCTTTACAACAATTTAATGCATCACTCATTTTAAATGATGATTATCCAAGTGATTTGTCCCAAACATATTATCTATTACACGGACTTAACGCTTATGGTCAACGCAATACAGAATATATTATGGAAATACATTCGGTAGTTGCCTCATCAATCTACCAAAATCAACAAGGTCAAATTCACGCTATGATTTGGAATCCTAGTTCAAGTGCTCAAACGGTGCGTTTCACAACACCTTCTGGTGATGTGATTAGTGTAAGTGTCGCCGCAAGAAGTTTTACACCTGTTTTATTGAACAACTAAGCAATAAAAAGTAAAAATGACGAATGCATGCATTCGTCATTTTTTTATATAACCTAGATTAATTTGAAATAATTAATCCATCATCTTGGTGATAAATATGAAGACGGAGTTGATGTTGAATAATCGTATACTTTACATTATCAACCGTAATAACGATAAAAAACGCTAAATCATAATCAATTGGAACTTCAATACTTAATAAAGAACGGGTTAGTTCAATCCGTACATGATTGTACATTGTTTCTTCACTAAGTAACGGTTCATCAGAAGTGCTATTAAGTAAATCGATCATATCGTTAACCGAATACATTAATGGCCAAGATATCATTTTAGCTTCATGAGCAACTTGTGCTGGAATAATCAATAGTTTTGGTTGATTATCTTTATAGCCATAAGCAAAAAAACCACCATTTCTCATAGGTTCATATTCAAAAAAGTAATCATAATCACAATTAGCACTCACTACAAAATGAATGGTGTCAAAATCAGGATGATTGTTTGAAATTTCACGTGCATCATCGGGTGTTCTGCGTTCATCTTTTAGTCCACAACTACTTAAAATAAAAAACAATAAACCTATCCATAATAATTTTCTCATAAAAATCCCCTTAAAGATTCTTATTTGTATTAATTATAAATAAGCTTTTGATTCAAGCGCACAATAGGAATAGTGGCTTTTAAAAATAGTAAACATCTCAAATGTATAAAATAATGGTAATATAAATTATAGAATTATTTATGATTAGTAATAGAAATCATAGATTGGAGCATTATATGAATGTAAGAAAATATGGAAATCCTCCTTACAACACAATTTTAGTTCACGGCGGACCTGGCGCAGCAGGGAGCCTTAAACCAGTCTGTGAAGAACTTTCTAAAGATTATGGGATCATTGAGGCTTTACAAACGAAAAATACTATTAAGACACAACTAGAGGAACTAAAAACCATTTTAAAAGAAAATGCTTCATTACCTGCTATTTTAGTTGGTCATTCATGGGGCGCGATGCTAATATTTATGTTTGCGGCAAATCATCCTGATTTGGTAAGTAAAATAATCATGGTCTCTAGTGGGATGTTAGAAGTTAGTTATGCACAAGAAATTCAAATAAATAGACAAAGCAAAATAACCCCAGCACAAACTAAAGAATTAGAACACTTGCAAAAATTACTACAAGATTCTAATCATCAAAATAAAAACACACTATTTCCGAGAATGGGTCAAATCATTGAACAAGTAGATACCTACAAACCCATTCACTTAAACTATGAGAGTGAATTGTTTAACTATGAGATTTTTCAATCAATTTGGAGTGAAGCAAGTTTATTTAGAAATAGTGGCGCTATGCTTGAACTAGGTAAGGCAATTAAATGCGATGTTGTAATCATTCATGGAGATTATGATTCTCACCCAGCACATGGCATAAAAAGTTCAATTGAAAAACTTAACCTAAATCATCGTTACTATTTATTAGCTAAATGTGGACATACACCATGGAATGAACATTATGCAAAAGAAGCATTTTTTGATATATTAAAATCAGAATTATCATAAATTTAATGAATTAATGACAAATGTCACTACCACATGTTGTAACGATTTGATATCCTTTAGTCGAGGTGATTACAATGATTGTACATATGAAAGATGTTATTAAGCGTTATCAAGGGGAGCGATTAGCTCTCGATTATTTAAATTTGGAAGTTAAAAAAGGAGAAGTTGTAGGGTTATTGGGACCAAATGGTGCAGGTAAGACTACAGCAATTAATGCGATTGTCGGCTTGTTAGATATTGATGAAGGTGATGTCATTGTTTTTGGAGAAAAACAAAATGGTAAAAAATTATCATTAAGAAGCCGCATTGGCCTTGTAACTCAAGAAGTGACTGTATACGAAGATTTAAGTGCTTATGAAAACTTAAGATTTTTTGGTAGACTTTATGGATTAAAAGGGGATAAATTAAAGCAACGTATTGCAGAAGTTGCTAAGTTGATTGGCTTAACTGAAAGATTACACGAGATCCCTAAACGTTATTCAGGTGGAATGAAACGTCGATTAAATATAGGCTGTGCGCTTTTACATGAACCTGAGCTAATCATTATGGATGAACCAACTGTGGGTATTGATCCGCAAAGTAGAAACTATATTTTAGAATTTGTAAAAGAACTAGCTAAAAAAACAGATACATCAATTATTTATACATCACATTACATCGAAGAAGTCCAAGCTATTTCTGATCGCGTCTATATTATAGATCAAGGCCATATCATTGCTAAAGGGACCGTTAAAGAGTTAATAGAGAAAATTAAAGGTGACCAAGTCATTGTGATTGAAGTTAAAAACGCTAAAGATGAGACGGTGCAAGCTTTAAAATCAATCAACGATGTTAAAGAAGTTAGTCTAGATAATAATAATTATCAAATCATCGCTGAAGCAGGTGCAAGTATTCTAGATAAAGTACTTAATCTATTAGCAAGCCAAGTAATTATGAATGTTTCAAACCAACAAGCCAATCTTGAAGATGTGTTTCTTATGTTAACAGGAAAATCACTTCGCGATGGTGAGGTGAACTAAATGTTAAGATTTTATGGGTTACGTATTTTAAAAGATTACTTAGGGCATTTGATTTTAATAGGCTTGCCACTGGTATTAATTTCTATCATGGTTTCGGTAAACCGTGGCATTGAAGGCGCACCAAGTGTTGAAGAATCTGCTTTATATATCGGGATTGTCTATATTATTATGTTTCAGGGATTTGGATCAGCTTATACATTTGAAGGGATTGAACATGATTTTTACAAACCGTTTAAAAATAGATTGCGTGCAACACCCGTTAATCCGATGAAGTTCGTTATGGCAAATATTTTCTTTAGTGTAGTGATTAGTTTCTTACAATCTATAGTGTTATTAGCTTATGTTGTTATTGTGTTTAATGCGGTGATTCCAAATTGGGCTTTTGTAATAGTAGTTTTATTAATGGGTGTACTATTTGCGCAACTCTTGGCTGCACTTTGTATATTTGCATTTAAAAAAGCTTCGAAAGCACAAGCATTTATAACTTTATATATTATTGGAGCAATGGTAGTTGCAGGGTTTTTCTTTCCATTACCAGAAAGTAATATAACGATATTTTTATCTAAATATTCTACACCGTTAGCCTGGACACATTATGCAGCATATGGATTTATCAATACAGAATACACTCAAGCTTTGGTTGGTGTTGGACTACTAGGATTAGCGATTTTAATTGTCGCAGGGGTTGTATATCGTTTAAGTAAAAGAGTGGTATTATGAGTGTTGTATTTGAGTTAGCTTTAAAGCGCATATTAAAACAACACTTAACCCTAGCTTTAATTATCCTTTTTCCAATAATTCTCTCGTTTTTACCTCAACCTGCAGGCATGGGTACACCAATTATAGGTTATGGTATTTTTGGTTTAGTAATTCTCTTTTCAACTTTTTTACTTACCAAACAAATTATTGAAGACCGTCAATATAAAACAATTATAAGAATAGCAGCATCGCCTACAACCCATAAAGATTATTTATTAGGGCATTTGGGGGCTTATATGTTAGTTATGCTCTTACAAATAACATTGTTTTGGGTGATTTCAGTTTTTAGATGGGAAGCACCACTAAGTTTCTATCTTTGGGGATACTTACTACTGTTACTATTTACAATTATGTCAGTTAGTTTTTCATTATTTTGGCATTCACTTTTTAAAACTTATGCTACTTCTATCGCAGTATATAGCATTGTTGCAAACTTAATGGCAGTGATTGGTGGGATGAGTTTTCCACTGTCATTGTTACCAGATAATCTAAGAACAATTGCTGTTGTATTACCTACTTACTGGTACGCATACGGACTCGAAAGTGCTACTGATAATGTTAGTAATGTAGTAATCCTATGCTTGTTGATTTTAATGGGGTTTGCTATAATATTTTTAACAATAGGTTCTAAGAGGAGATTAAATTAATGCGTTTGTCATTAAGTCCAAAGCAGTTGTTATATGTAAGTTTAAGCATCCTTTATGGATTAATACTTTTAGTAATTAAACCGCAGGAACCTGCGGTTTTTTTCCTTTGGATAGTATCTGTTACAGTTATTGTTGTGCGCATACGATTTAATTTTAGAACGCACTTCATTGCAATAGATTTCTTGATTTATCTTGGGTTGATTTGGGTATATGATATTGGGATATACTTGATTTTACCAAGTGTGTTACTGTTAATTTATGAAGGTAAGATGGGGGTTATATTTTGGTATTTATTATTATGGTTAGGGTTTGCTTTTTTAAATTTGGAAAGTCTATTAATAGGATTTATAACCTTTATGAGTGGTACAATTCTTTATGTATGGGAAACAGATAGAAATAAAACTGTTAAAACTGTTGATAACTTAAGGGAAAAAGTTTACACCTTAGAACAAGAAAAAGAGCAACTGATCCTATCACAAGATGAAATTTCTAGAGTAAGTATTTTATCTGAACGTGATCGCATTGCTCATAAATTACATGATGATTTAGGGCATGAACTAACGGGGGCACTCTTAGCATTAAGAGCCTATGAATCTAATAACGAGTCAGCACTAGATAACGCATCATTTTCCTCACTTAAAAAGCGACTTGAAAAGTCGGTTAAAAGTCTTAAGAATACGGTACACCAAACCAAGCCAGAAGAAATATACGGCATTGAGCGTTTCAATAATTTAATTGAACAGTTTAACTATGTGAAAGTTGACTATAGTAAAAAAGGTTTTATTGATATTTTGAATGCAACCCATTGGCATGCATTGCTATCTGTTTTAAAAGAAGCACTAACTAATGTACAAAAACATGCAATCCCTACCTTTTTAAGCATTGAACTTCTGGTAGATGAAAACATAGTTCGTTTATCCATTACTAATGATGGAATTAATGAGGTAAAAACAACCAGTGGGTTTGGACTAAGTTATATGAGACGTAGAGTTGAAGGGTTAGGCGGTACTTTAATCATAAGGAAGACATATCATTTTACGTTGATTTGTGTTTTACCAATAAGGCTAGAGGAGGGCATCTAATATGAAAATATTATTAGTAGATGATGATCAACTCATCACTGAGAGTCTAGAAATTATCTTATCTAAAGATGAATCATTTGAGATTGTTGGGAAATGTTCTAATGGTCAAGAAGCACTCGAGTTTACAAGTAAACAAGATGTTGATTTAATTTTAATGGATATTCGCATGCCTGTTATGGATGGTATTGAAGCTTGTGCAAACATAAAAAAAATGAATCCATCTATTAAAATTATAATGTTAACCACATTTAGAGATTTTAGACATATACACCAAGCGCTTCATGCTGGAGCAAGTGGGTACTTATTAAAAAGCGATGATGTTGATAAACAAATTCATACGATTAAAAATGTATTTGAAGGTCAGGCAATCATAAGTGAAGAAGCTTTAATAGAGTTCACCTCTGCTAAAATGTCCTCCCTTTTATCTGAAAGAGAAAATAGTTGTATGGAACTAGTAGCCCATGGGTATTCAAATAAAGAAATAGCGAAAAGAGTATACATAAGTGAAGGTACAGTTAGAAATGTTATTAGCATTATTTTAGAAAAACTATCCTTAAGAGACCGCACGCAAATAGCCATTTATTATTGGCAAACGATTGATAATCAATCGAGCAAGAATTAGTTCATCTATAGTGACAGTATAAAAGTGACCACCTATAAAGATTGTACTTTTTTAAATGTTTTAATAAAAGGATTAAACACTGAAAGTACTATGCTTGACAAAGTAATTTAAAAAGGTACAATAGACCTATAAAAATATAGGAGGTATCACCCCATGGCAAATGAACTAAACCATAAGATTAAACCATATGCCACACCATCAACTGCTCGCGCAATTTTTCAAATGATTAATACATTGATTCCCTTTGGCTTACTCGTAGTAGCGATGTATTATATGATCATTTTTAATGTACCATATATATTTGTCGTGCTATTTAGTATTGTCCCAGCACTGTTTTTAGTCAGAGTTTTTATCATGTTTCATGATTGTACCCATAAATCGTTCCTTAAATCAACCAAAGCAATGATTGTTTTAGGTCATATTTTTGGAATTTTAACATTTACACCATTTTTCAAATGGCAAAGAGATCACATTATCCATCACCGCTCTGTAGGTAATTTAGAAAAAAGAGGGATTGGTGATGTATGGATGATGACGACTGACGAGTATGAAAAAGTGTCATTACTAAGAAAAATCAAGTACCGTTTATATCGTAATCCATTCCTATTATTCTTTGTAGGACCTGTGATTATGTTTGTGATTGGTCAACGATTTCCAACAACTAACACTAAAAAAGTATGGCTAAGTACGATTATCACAAACTTAGGAATACTTGCAATTATTTTAGCGGTTTCTTATACCGTTGGATTTCAATATTATCTACTAATCCAACTGCCAATTATTTACTTTGCTTCAGTATTTGGTGTTTGGTTATTTTACATCCAACATCAATATGAAGATGTCTACTGGGAACATACAATGCGCTGGAAATCTCAAGATGCAGCATTAGAAGGAAGTTCAGTTTATAAATTACCAGTCGTATTAGAATGGTTCACAGGTGCGATTGGCTATCACAATGTCCATCATTTAAACCCAAGAGTACCTAATTACTATCTAAAACGTGCGTTTAAAGAAGTACCTGACTTACAAGAAGGATTCATCGTAACATTCTTAAGAAGCTTCAAACTCGCTGTATTATGTTTCTATGATGAGAAAAAGAAAGTTATGATTAGTTATAGACAGTACAGAAAATTAAGTAAAACCTAATCATTGTTATTG
>NZ_JBIOAG010000034.1:0-21612 GCF_043951795.1 Liberiplasma polymorphum
CATCACTTTAATTTTATTTTAACATGAGTTATAAGGTTGTAGGCTTTATACACTTGTTTAAATGTTTGAAAAGAAATAAAAAAAGCACAAATTGTGCCTTTTTTATGATACGTATGAATCTTTTTATCCTTCAGATGCAATACGTACAAAGATGATTTTTCCTCTATAAACACGTACATCCACAAGCAGTGGCTCTGCGTTTCTTAATGTGTCTTTTTGCGTTTGCGTTAACTTACTTGTATAAATAGAATCTTCAAGTCCATAACTAACTTGTATCCCTTCAGTTCCCCATATACGCTTAAACGATCCAATTAAATAAAGACTATCTACGGGCTTTTCAAATGATGCACTAAGTAGAATGATTTGATTATCTTGTTGTTCAATCGTAATATAAATGTTTTTATTTGCGATTTCATCATACTTATCCCAATATTCAAGCATTAAACTAGTCGCTATTTCTAATAATTCTATATCCATAATTGAGTAGGGTATAAACTCGATGTCATATTCAACAAATAAATACCCCCTATCAGTTGCATTAGGTGTTGGGGTTGTCATCTCGATTTGCAACTCTTCTCCTAGCCAGTAAACAGTTAATTTAGGAAGTGTAATCACAAACAACAAACTTAAAAGCACTAAAAAGGCTAGAGTATATTGTAACAACTTACTCTTTTTGAGTATCTTCATCATTTACTATAACCTTTCTGTAACGTTCAATATAAAACCCTATTGCTAAGACCATAACGCCACCGATTATAAAGAATAATGAACGTGGTAAGAAGTCATATAAAGTATCAAAGTAAAAACGCATGATAAAAATGCCTATAATCACTAGTGGTGTTACATGTCTTTTAGTTAATAAAGTAAATAAGAAAATCATGTAAAGAATTGTAAATGGGATAGAATAATACGATCCTTGATCTATGAAGGTTTGTTGTTCCCAAACATATTTAAATGTGAGTGTAAACGCAGCGATACTAGCAGATACTAGACCAATAAACTGAAAGATTTGGTAATTTAGGTTATGTTTATAATAATACATTGCTGCACCGATAATGATAAAGAACCAAGCTGTCATAAAGCCGCTTACATCATAGTAGTTAAATGCATAAAGCATAAAGACTAGTGATAATACAAGGGTACTAAATGTTAGAATTTGCTTATATTTGAAGTAATAATTTCCTAAATAAAACACAATGAGTAAAAGAATTGCTTGAATGAAAATGAACTCATTAAAACTAGTAAATAAATAGATCAATGCAAGTCCATGTGCGAATAGAAAAAGAAGTATGTCTTTTCTTAATGCACTAAGGGCTAATACACCTAATATCCAAATAAAATAACTGGTGTTCATTTGTAACCCTAAATGATAGGCATCATTTATTAGAAAAATCGCAGATCCAAAAATAATGCTTGCTGTATATAACAGCGCCATACTTGTCATAGGATGTGCTTTTTCAGTTATGTAGGATGCACCCATAAATAAACCAATGGTAATAATGAGTATAAACACTTTTAATAAATCAGGTATTAGTGCCCAGTTGCCTGCTACAAGAAGTAAAAAGCCCAGCCCGATTAATATAGCACCTACTGTAACTAATACACGAATAAAGTTAAGGCCAATGCCCTCTTCATAATAAGTAAGCATATCCTCTTTTTGTTGCTTAGAAATAATGCCTCTATCTTGATTTTCTTCAAGTTCATTAACTAAAAATCTATAGTAAAATCTATTGAGTTTCTTCTTCATAATCTACTCCCCTTTTTATTAATAGTTCAAATTCTTCTTCTACAAAAGCCTTGTTATAAGAGCTTACCCATCGTTTTCCGTTTCCATCAATGATACGGTAATGATTTGAAATTAAGTTTTTTTGCATATGAAACTTACCATCTTTACTTACTGTCTTCCAAAACATTTTTCCACCACCGGTCATCGATTTAGGAATTGATAGATGTTCAAACGAAATCATTTCTATAAGTTCTACTGGGTCTTCCCCTAATGTCATTTTTAGTATTTCACTTTCTCTAAATAATCCACATATGGCTAACACCACTGTCCATGAAGCCTTTAGTCTGTCTTTTTCGATTTGAATTAATGTTTTTTTTGATACACCAATGAGTTCTGCCATTTTTTCTTGAGAAAAATTGTATTCATTTCTAACCAGTCTAATCTTACTAGATACCAGTGCCGTAAAATCCTCTTTTGAAAGTTTGCTCATACAACACCTCCTCATAGTGTAATATTACACCTTTTGTACTTTTTTGTAAACTAATAAAAAAGACAAACCTAATTTTCGTTTGTCTTAAAGCCCTCTTTTTGAGGGGTTATTGTAATAATACGTTAATTGTTGTTGAACATCAGCTACCTTTGCATTCATGTACCATTCTACATTTCTTAAACCAAAACGCTGATTCATCATCGCTTGGTTTACGAATGGATCATACACAGCTTTTTGTGTATCAAAGACTTGATTAAAATGGTTAAAACTAAATAAATTGTTTGCTGGATCAATAAGTTCTCTTAAATGTGATTCATAAATAACTTGATATTCAGGAATACTAAGGATTTTATCACTTAAAGGATGTGGGTAGTTGTTGACACCCAGTAAATGTTTATTCACATTACCCCATGTATAAATGTTAGCCCCAACTGTCCAATTTGAAAACACAGGTGATGCGTCCCATCCTTGTGCCATACCATGATCATAGTCATAGGGAATCATCATAAATTTATTGGTAACGGGGTTATGATAAAAATAGTAATTGTTTCCCATAGCGCGGTAATCATCTGGGTTCCCTAATAATACACCGACTGCCATAAGTCTTAAAAACAAATCTACTTCAAAATGTTCTTCAATATACGTTTTGAATGCTGACCCATTTAAACGATTAATCTGATAAATGAATTGTTCTAAACCTGTTGTATCAAAAGTATCTTTATTTGTTTTCAAGTCATATGCTGGTCGGTAATTGATTGAAGTATCTTTTATACCAAGTGCATTATTTGGAATAGGATGTTGAAGTGCAGCGGGTCCATGTTGTTGCCAAAGGTTTTTATAAAGATTACCTTCAGAGGCTGCATCATCGAATCTACGCTCTAGAAAGTTTTTATCAATTGGTTCAAAAATAGTATAAACACCATAAAAATGGGTTTCATTTCCAATTTGTACATAAATATTTGCAAGTGTCGTATGAGCCGCATAAACCCCATAAGCATTAAATAAATCCATAGAAAATTTTTCGGTTAGATATGTAGAATCCCAGTTTCTATTAAACTTTAAGTCAATCTCTTCTAACTCAAAAACATTTCGATTGCGGTTGTGGCTAATCGATGCATCATTAAAATCTTCATCAAATGAAAACTTAAAATGTGACAAATTTAATGATCCATCATCGTTTTGAATACGCACTCTTGAGAGATTACCTCTAGTTCTAAACCCTACATCTTCAATAACTACTGACCCTAAATGATCTTCATAAATCAAATTAACACGAGCATAGTAATCTGTACGTAACTCGCCATTAAATAAGGAAGCATAATTTAGCATCTCTTGGTCATATTTCAGCCATTCTTCCTCACTGATTTGAATGGTAAACGATTTTAAAACATTGTCATTGAATAAACGATCAAATGGTTCAA
Source organism: Liberiplasma polymorphum (assembly GCF_043951795.1). Lineage (NCBI taxonomy): Bacteria > Bacillati > Mycoplasmatota > Mollicutes > Liberiplasmatales > Liberiplasmataceae > Liberiplasma > Liberiplasma polymorphum. The sequence continues at coordinate 3,638 of NZ_JBIOAG010000034.1, forward strand.
TATTAAATGATGTAGACATTGGTAATTCATTATTTTCTAGATCAAATGGTGTCATAGTGTTGTTTGAAGCACCCGGTGAGATGTTTTGGTAATCAAAGTACCCCCATATATCGCCACCATCTATTAGTCTTCCGTATGACATATCACGCGGTACTAAAACTGGTAAAACATAATCAATTAATGTTTTTGCATCTTTACTCGTTAATAATAAAGGCTCGCCTTCTAAGCTAATTTTAAAATTAGTATGAATTTCACCTTGCGCTGTGACTTTATCTTTTCCAGATGCAAAAATAACTAAATAGCCATTTGCGGGTATGGTTATATTGTCTGGTAATTGCCATTTTAATGGATTGTCATCATTATCCGATAAATAATAATGACTTAAGTCATAAGCAGTATTATTCGGATTATAAAGTTCAATCCAATCTTCAAAATCGCCATCACTATCTGCTAATGAACTCCCATTTGATGCCATAAACTCATTAATCATAACAGAAGCACTTGGAAATCCTGGTAACGTGTTTGGTGTTTTATGCGTAATATTATCCCAATAAGGCCTTACTGGGTTAAATCCATAAAGACTATCTTCTTTTACAATTGGGATTGGATTATTATTTAAGTTAACTTCAGCTTCGACATTTGATGCGGGTATGTCTTGTAAGGCACCTTTTGCCATCAATCTACCGAGGACACGTATATCACTGACTTGTGTGTTTTCAATATTTAAGCGTTTTAAATTTGTGAGGTTTTCTAAGTAGTCAATCTCATTAAATAATGGAACGTTCGTTGCGATAAGTGTTTCAAGATTCACTAAATTTTTAATCGGTTCAAGCGTTTCTAATTCAGTATTTGAATGGATGTTTAAATAACGTAACTGAGTAAATCTAGAGACAACATCAATTTTAGTTACATTAGTTTCACGTATATTAAGATGTTCTAATTGTATTAATCTATAAAGTAATTCAATATGTTGATTTTCAACACTGTTTTCTGATAAATCAAGTTCAATAAGGTGGGTTAAATGTTCTAATGGAGATATATCTTCTATAAAATTATCTCTTAAACTTAAAAATTCTAACGTATACATTTCACTTAACAAAGAAATATCTGATAATCTTGCTTGAATTGAACGATCATTTGGATTGGGTCTATAGACGTTGTGTCTAAGATTAAGATGTTTTAAAGATAAATGGGTAATGGCATCAAAATTAATAGTTTCTAAACTGGTAATTTCATTATTTCTTAAATTGAGATGTGTCAAATGCTCTAATGATTGTAACGGTGAGACATCTTCAATAAAATTATCTTCTAAAATGAGGGTATTTAAGGCAGTGAGTTGTTCGATTCCTTCAAGTGAAAAAATCCCATAACCTGTTGCATCAAGCGTAGTAATCTTGATAACATCCTCTAAATAAATCTCTTCAAATCTTTGATTTAATTGTTCTCTTATCGCAAGTGACAAGTTAGGATCTTCAAACGTAATCACAGTGCCACTACGTCTTCTACAAGCAGCTAAAGAAAGGCCTACTATTAATATTAAGCTAAGTAAAAGTAATTTCTTCAAACAGATCATCCTTTCTTTATTTCAAAATAATTGGTTTAAATTGATCTACACTTTGTATATATTTACTGTTCGATTCCCTTTTTAAAGAATATTTTTTGATTAGTGTGGTTAACCAAGCTGGTTCATCTTTTGCATATTTTATTTCTAGTACAATATACGCTGGTTGATGATTTTTTAGCAAAATATCTTTGTCATATAAATCAACTGTTCTTGCACTTTTTACTTCATGGTCAAATGTAATTCGTACATCTTCTTTAAATTTACTTATATAACCTTCTCGGTAATATTGTACTAAATACTGAGGACTTAATTGTCTGGTTTTTACTAACCTTGCAAATTCGGTTAAAACAGGATCATGATTATCGGGAAACGCCTTATTTAAGAGGAATTCATCATAATAGTATGCAGGCACTAACGTATTATATTTTGTTTGAAATGTGCCTCTTTTTGTTTTAATTTCAATAGATATTGGTTGTTGTTGACTTGGTTCATGCGAATAAGCTCTTATACGACATTTAATACGTCCATAAATACCATGGTCTCTATCTTGATATGCTTTAAGATCTAAAGAATCATAATATAAACTTCTGACTAAATAACGTTCATTTTTAGCAACTGTTGAAAATGGATCTTGTTCTACAAATGGTTTTAAAGCAAACTTTATCATGTAATACTCTTTAATCGTTAAAAGATATTTGTGTTCGTATCTAGACGTATCAATCATGTTACATCGGTAATGCTAATTGTGGCGATAATAATGAAACTTTTTTAATATTAATATCTTCTTTTAACGAATTGACCATTTTATGAACATTGTCTATGTATTTTTGATCAAAAGTAATCTCATATACCATTTCAAAACTGTCACCTTGATAGTCACTACTTCTTAAAAAGATTTTGACGTTGGTTTCTTCTTTAAATAAATCTAATGGTGTTTTGTCAAATATATTATTTCCAGTAATCACTAAAATATACTCTTTATGAAATGAACTTCCTTGCTTCACTTTATACATCATAACCATTAAGATACTTAAAACGATGGTTGCCACAATAGATAAAGTCCAGTTGTTTGTCCCTACGCCTAATCCAATCGCTATCGACCAAAACAAAAACACCATATCTTTAGTATCTTTTATCGGTGTTCTAAATCGAATAATAGATAATGACCCTACTAATCCTAAAGATAAAACTAAGTCACCTTGTATGAAAAACATGACCAATGTCACAATTGGCCCTAATGTAATAAGTGTTGATAAAAATGCACGTTCATAATTCATGCCTTTATGCGTTAGTTTATAAATATAGGCAATAATTAATCCTAAGGAAATGGCTAATATTAGGGAAAATACAAATCTAATAAAGACGCCTTCACCCAGTAAAAATGTTTCAAAAAATTCACTCATAATTTTAAATCCTCCTGTAAATTAAAAAAGTGAACATCAATTTGTGATTAATCTCAAAAACTATTGTACCACAAATTTGTTCACTTGATTAGTTCTAACTAAAATTGGTATCTGTTTCATTTAAGATATCTATAAGAAATAATATTTGTAAAGTTAATTACTCCGTGCTTTTACCAATTTTCTTAAGTAAAGTTTGTAACTGTGTCTTTTCTTCTTCTGTTAAACGATTCAAAACATCTAATAATCGTGTTTCGTGAATAGGATATACCTCATCCATAAACTTTTGACCTTGTTTAGTGAGTGAAACTACAAAACTGCGTCTATCATTTTTTTTACATTGTTTTTGAATGTATCCTTTTTTTACTAAGGTTTCTATCACATAACTCATACTCGAATTTGCGATAAGTACTTTTTCTAATATCTCTTTAACCGTTAAAGGACCTTTATGATATAAGGCTTCTAATGTGCCAAATTCTGTTGTATTTAATCCATATTTAGCAACATCATCTTTGATGACATTAGCTATGGCATTATGCGCTCTAAACAAAATCGTTATCGTTTTAAGATTAGCTGCCACTAGAAATATTCCTTATTAAAGGTTTTTGAGCTTCTTACAGTATCAATTGGTCGTACTACTGATTCAACATATTGTCTTTGATTTCTTAGTTTTGGCGGTAAAGCTAAAGTTTCACCTAAGGTTTCATAGTCTTCCTCGTCATCAATAAACCCAGGTCCTTCTGTTGCAAACTCAAATAAAATATTACGGTAAAGCCTAGTATAAAGCGATTTGAAATAAAAACGATCGACAAATCCAGAATGTCTTGCGTTTAACTTATTTAATCGTTCAATCCATTCATCTAACGCTTGTTTATCTTCAATTCGGAAAGCAACATGATGAACCCCACCAAACCCTTGATAAGCACTTGCTAACATTGGTTGGTAATCAAGGATTACACTTGCACCGTTTCCGCCTTCTCCCATTTCATATAAACTATAGCGTTCATTTTTTTCTACAAAACGCATACTCATGTAATCGGTTAAGACTTCATGCATTTTTTGTATATTATCTACTCTAAAGAATATCGGACCTAATCCGGTAATGGCATATTCATTAGGGACTGGGCCTTTTTCCCATGGGATACCTGAGGCAACGCCTTGAACATTCTCATCTGAAAAAAGCGCATATTCTTGTCCGTCAAAATCGTAAAAATAAATGAGTTCACGGTTAAACAACGTTTCAATTCCTTCATGACGGACATTGTAATGATCAAAACGTTTAATCCAATAAACGAGTGATTCATGCGTTGGCACTCTAAACCCTGTTTTAGCAATCTCATCTGTGCCTTTTTTTGCTTTATTAATTCCTTTAAAATCGAAAAATGTCATATCAGTCCCAGCACTACCTACATCATCTGCAAAAAATAAATGATACGTGTTTATATCGTCTTGATTGACGGTTTTTTTAACGAGTCTAAGCCCTAATACATAAGTAAAAAATTCATATATTTTTTCTGCACTACTCGTAATGGCAGTAACATGGTGTATTCCTTTTAAGTTTTTCATATAATAACCTCCTTGATATACTTTTAATTATATTTCGAATTCGAAATATTTCAAATGATATGCATTAAAAAAGTCCGAAATGTCGGACTTTAAATTAACTGCATAATAATCATAAATACGAGAATCCCTGTTATAAACACAGTATAAATAAACGCATCACTTTTAATAATTTTTGCCTCATAGCGAACGTTAAATACATTTGCCATAATTACAAATCGGTCTAAGAACCCGGTCTGTTTATTATTTTTAACCTCAAGTATTTTTAGTGTATCCTCATTAAGTGGACACTGATCGCCATACATTAGTTTACACGCATTTTTAATAACAATATTCATTGGATAGAAAATTAAATATTCTAAACTCAACCAATAAGGTAATTTTAAATGGAATAAATGTAACTTTGTACCAAATAAGAATATGAATGATCCTAACACGATAACTATGACCATTGTGAGTAAGTCTGATCCTGTAAAGAAAGCAATATCTACAATGTAATTTTGAATAAAATATGGATCATAGGTCACTTGACTAAGTGACGGGATAATAAACGTGTTTAATATAAAATGTGGGTTAAGTCCTATTAAAACAATCATTAGTGCAATCGCGACCATTGCTGTATCTAAATTGTTGTATTCAGGTTTAATGCTTTTATATTGCTCAGGCATTTTTCTTAAGAACACATAATAGAACAATTTAATAAACGAACATACAGTCCCTGCACTAATTACCATAAAGATTAACTCTGCATAATAAAATGAACTATGTCCGTATTCATAAGCTTCTACAATACCGTGATGTAATATCGATTTAGAAATAAAACCATTAAATAGCGGCATACCGCTAATCCCTAGTGCTGCAATTAAACATACGGTTGCTGTAAGTGGTAATTTTCGCCACAATCCTCCGAGTTTATACATATCCGATTCTCCTGTATGATAATAAACAACCCCAGCAACCATAAAGAGTAATGACTTAAATAAGGCATGATTTATAATGTGGTAAACCGCACCAGCATAACCCATTGCGCCTTGATAACCTAAATATAATGCCACTCCAATCCCCATAACAATATAGCCCATTTGACTAATCGAGTGGTATGCTAACATTCTTTTAATATTGGATTGTTGCAGTGCAAAGAAAACGCCAATACTCATTGTAATAATTCCAATCCATATAATCCCTGCACCGATGGTACTTGTTTCTAACCAAATAGGATCAGTATAACTATCTACACTGCCTTTAGCAGGAAAATAATAACTTGTTGCAACACGTAAAATTCCGTAAGCTCCAAGTTTAATCATAATCCCTGAAAGTAATGCACTAGCTGGTGTTGGTGCGACTGGATGAGCACGTGGTAACCATACATGAACTGGTGCCATCCCAGCTTTTATCCCAAAGCCAAATATAAGTAAAAAGATAATCCAATATTTTATGCTGCCAGCATCTTTTAAAGTATGAATTGCACTTTGAAAGCTTAAATCGCCCACAGTAAAATAGAGTAAAAATAAAGCAACTAGTATCGCAAACCCACCAATGATACCCATAAAGATATAATTGTATCCTGCGTTATAGGATTCTTCTTTTTGGCCATGGATAACTAGCATATAAGACGCAAACGTCATAACTTCAAAGAATAAAAATAATGTTAATAAATCGCCTGCCATAATCGTTCCAAGAACAGCACTATAAGTAATCCCCATAAAAAAGAAAAATCGTGTACAGTGAAATTCTCTTAACATATATTCATGTGCATAGATCATAACAATAAACCAGATAACACTCGTAATCATGAGCATAGTGAAACTTAACATATCTACATTAAAAGAAAGGCCTAATCCCATAACAGCTGGGATTTCAAATAATAAGCCACCCTCAATCGCACGTGTATAAGTAAATAAACTTAACACCATTGTTAAAAGCGTCATGCTAATTACAATAATATCACGACTAAAACATGAGTTTCTTCCTAAATAAATAAGCATGACTGAACCAATTAGTGGTAATAAAATAATGATTAAAGGCAAGCTGTCTAATGTGTTTAAAAAGTCTAAAAACCATACAATAAAGCCAATATCCATTAAAAAGCTTAACATATCTAAACGGCCATTAATCCCGGCAATAAAAAGTGCCACAACTAAAAAGGCTAACATAACAAGTACTGTTGATTGAACCGTAAAGCTACCAACAATTTTCTTATATCTTGGCACACATACAATATCTGTCTGTCTTTTTTTCATTTGATGACCCCCTTATTGTAAACTTAAAGCTGCAGCTTCAAGTAACCCCATCACTAAATTTGGAAAGACACCAATTAACACAATTAAAAACCCTAATAACAAAATAGGAAATAACATCGTTTTAGGCAGGCGTTCTAACTTCATCGTACTTCTTCCTTCTTTACTTTCTTTTAAGAAGGCTTGAATTAATATCGGTAAATAGTAAAGTGCATTTAAAAATCCACTTAAAACAATAACCCCTATAAATAGACCTTTCCCTGCATCTAACGCTGCTATACTTAAGTTAAACTTGGAGATAAATCCACTTGTCAAAGGTATGCCAATCATCCCAAGTGATGCAATACTAAAGACTATCATTGATGCTGGCATTGTGTAAGCAATTCCATCAAAGTCATTCACACGTCGTGTTTTTTTATGATAGATGATTGCCCCAACACTTAAGAAGAGTGCAGCCTTCATTAATCCATGAGAAATTATATGATAAAACGCCGCTTGTAATCCTAAGAAGCTAACCAATCCAACCCCTAATACAATATAGCCAATCTGTGCAACAGAAGAATACCCTAGCATCCTTTTAACATCTTTTTGAGCAATCGCAAACACAGACCCCATAATCATTCCAATCGAGGCAATGACGGTTAGGATAAGCGGGATGTTTAAACTTTCTAATATGTCGATCCCAAAGACTCTAAACAAAATTTTTACCATGATTAAAATATATACCTTAACTACAATCGCACTTAATATCGCACTTGAACTTGAAGGTGCAGTAGAGTGGGCATCTGGTAACCAAATATGAAAGGGGAAAATCGCGGCTTTAATACCGATTCCAGTTACCATAAATCCAATAGCCATCATAAGGTTTGCTGGATATAAATGAAAATTCTCACGAACACTTGCTGCGACTAGTTCGGTATTTGTATAACCGGTAATCATATATAAAAGTGCTACGCCAAACAAATAAGAAAGTGAGCCGACTTCATTTAACATAACATATCTAAAAGCGGCGGTATAATTTTCTTTCTTACGTTTAATCGAAATAATACTACACGTGGTAATAGAGAGAATTTCCATAAAAACATAGGTGTTAAATAAGTCATTTGTATAAATGATTCCAAACATCGCAAATAATAAAATAAATAATAAAATATAATAACGTCCATACTCTTTCTCAGCGACGCCTTCTGTGGCATCCCCTGTAGAATAAATATAGATGATAGTGACAAGTGAGATAATGAACAACGCGAAAAACGCTGAATAAGAATCAATCAATAATTCAATTCCTATAACCCCTGTATAATTACCAAAACGGTAATAATATGCACCCACCGTATGGACATGATGTAAGATCACAACTGAAGAGGCTAACACTAATAGTAAAACAACTAATCCTAATGTCGTTGTTAAATTAAAATTACGTTTTTTAAATAAAGGAATAATGAGCGCCATTGCTATAAACAGTATTAAGTTAATTATCGGTAGTTGTTCAATCATTTTTCTGTTCCTCGCTCACTAATTTTGCTATTTCATCGTGATCAATGGTTCCATAGGTTTCATAAATCCTTATAACTAAACTTAAACTATATACTGTAATAGATACAACAACGACAATCCCAGTTAAAATAAGTACTGAAGGTACTGGATTAATATAAATAACATCAGGATTACTTGGATCAACAATCGGTGGTTGACCTCCTGTTACATTTCCAATCGCAATAAAAAATAAGAAGATGCCCGTACCCATAATGTTAATCCCAATAATCCTTTTTATCAAATTACTGTGTGTTACAACTGTGTAAAGTCCAATCGTAAAGAGTGCCATAGCACCAAGATAATTAATGTGTTCTATAATCGATTGAAGAAAACTCATGCTATTTCCTCCTCAATCAACGTGTGAAATAATGTAATAAATGTGGATGCAACTTTTATCCCAATCCCAATCATTAAAATTGGAATCATCCCACCGCTAAGCAATTCCCCAGGCTTTCCAATGGGAAATCTAGCTTCAATATTAGCTAAAAAACTTCCTGCAAAAATAATACCGATAATACCGATAACTAAATAAAGTAAGATGCCACCACTTTCTGCAAACTCACTTACACGGTGTGAGAATTTTTTTTCAGCCTTAGCCACACCAAAGACTAATGTATAAAGCACTAAACTAGTCCCAATAAGTGCTCCACCACTAAATCCACCGCCAGGTGAGATATGACCATGTAAGATAATAAAAACGCCATATAACTGTACAAAAGGAATGACTAATCTTGTGATTGACTTAACAATGACATCATTCATCCAAATCACCCTCCTTTTTCTTCTTCTCATCTGTAACGCGTAAAATCGATGCTACTGCAACGATAGAGGTAAATAGTACAATTGTCTCACCTAAGGTGTCAAATGCACGGTAATCCGTTAAAATAGCCGCTATGATGTTCACAGCACCAGTATCCTCAAGTGAATGATCAATATAATGTTGTGTCGTCTCATTATATGCAGGTGCATCTGTATCAAACTTTGATGGCATTTGCATAATATTTATTGATAATATAATAAACAACCCTATAAAAAGCAGAAACGTTATACTTTTTTTCATCGCTCGTATCGCTCCGTTCTGCTAATAACAGCAATAAATAAAATACACGTTACACCTGCGCCAATAGCCGCCTCAGTTAAAGCAACATCTGGTGTATTTAATATGAGCCATAGCACACTCATCATTAATGAATATGCAGAAAATATGATAACCGCACTTAATAAATCTTTCGTTCTTCCAACCGCTATAGCACATATAATAAGAAAAATGACAATAATGATATTTAGTAAGACCATTTATTGTTCCTCCTTATTTTTTATTTGACTTAAATATTCACTCTTCGCAATTGAGTGAGCCGCAGTTGGTGTTGTTAACCAAATAAAAATTAAAATAATTAAAATATTTAAAGAAACAAAAGTAAAGCCTTGCCAAACAATTAAACCAGTAAAAATTAGTCCAGCACCTAAGGTATCACATTTAGTTGTTGCATGCATTCTACAAAACACATCCGGCATTCGAATTAAACCGACAACCCCGACAAAATAAAAAAACAAGCCGCTTAAAAGTAAAAATATCACAATAATTTGATGAAGGATATCAACCATTTAACTCAACTTCCCTTCTATCAAGTATTTCGCTACACCAATAGTTGCAATAAATCCTAACATCGCATAAACAAGGGCAACATTAACATAAGATTCTTGTGCAGCATATAATGAGATTAAAACAATAATCGTAGTCACTTTAGTTGAGATAACATTGATCGCCACAACTCTATCTGCTGTTGTTGGGCCTTTATACGCACGGTAAAGTCCCACAAAGGAAGTTATAAGTAAAAATACGATACAAAAATAAACTACAGACTCTATCATGATTCTTCACCTTCTAACCGAATAAATGCTTTTTGAATTGGACCATTTTCAATTGCATGTGCATACTCAACCTTTAAAGCATGAATAACAATTTCATCTTTATTTAAATCTACCGTTAGCGTCCCAGGGGTTAAGGTGATAGCATTACCGAAAAGCGCTTGATTTAATTCTTTTTTTAACGGTTGTTTAATTTTTACAAAACCAGGATCAACAGGCAAACTAGGACTAAGTACAATTTTCGCTACATGTATATTAGCAATAATCATTTCCTTAATCAAAGTGACTAACAATACAAAAAACCTGATTAAGGTTTTTAAAGTTAGTTTAGTTGCTTCATGTTTTGTAAAAACTAAATCTAAACTATAAGCCACAACGAGTAAAACAGCTACTGCACCAACGATTAACTCTGCTAAACCAATTCGAGAAGCAAGAACTATCCAAAATACTAGTAACGCTAAATACAATAATATTACACTATTTTTATTGCTTTTATTCATCTTCAACACTCCCATAAAAATATGTACATTTATATCATACATTCACTTCACTTATAATACAACTTTATTCTAAATTTTATCAAAATTCTCTGTTTTAGTAATTTTTACATTATAAAACCGTCTTATAAAACATAACAATATAAGACGGTTGATTATTTTTAAATACAATTATACTTCTTTAATACACTCTGCTGTATCTGATTTAGCATTATTAACTACTTGACTTACTTGGTACATTCTCATATTAGTAGCATCATAAGGGATTAAAACATTTTGTAAATAATTTAAATCTTGTGTTTTAGGATTAAGCCAAGCGTCGCAATCATGTTTTGTTAATATCACAGGCATGCGCTCATGGATCTCATCAAGTAATGCATTCGCTTTTGTTGTAATGATTGAACAACTATGGTGTTTGGTGCCATCATCTCTTATATAGGTTGTATAAATACCTGCCATAGTAAAGAGTGTTTGATCTTTTAATAAAAAACGATACGGTATTTTTTCTTTATCTTTACGTTTCCATTCATAAAAACTATCTGCTAATATTAGGCACCGTTTAGTTATGAAGGAAGGCTTAAATGAGGGCTTTTCCATGATTGTTTCACTTCTAGCGTTAATCATTCTAAAGCCGATTTTTTCATCTTTTGCAAATTGTGGTACAAAGCCCCAGTGTAGTGTACCAACACGGTTTTTACTTCCATCACTAATGATTGCGATAACTTCTTGTCCTGGTGCTACATTATATCTAGGAAGATTAAACTGAGCTTTTGTTTGAATGCCAAAAGCGTCTTGTAAGTATTCTTCTAACAGTTCGTTACTCACAGTTACAGTAAAGCGACCACACATACAATCACACTCCTATAACAATAGTATACACTATTTGCTTTGAGATACTCTTCGTTTAATATTGCGAGCCGTTTCTATACGTTCATACATATTCTTCATCACTCTTAAATAGAGTTCATCTTCTAAATATCTATCTTCCCAACGGTAATCAACACTAGGATTATCATTTACTTCAATCACGTATATTTTATCATTCACAACTTTAATATCAACCCCGTAAAACCCGTCACCCATAACTTCTGCAGACTTAATTGCGACATCGACTATAGCTTTAGGAACATCTTCAACGGCTAAAGTTTCAACAATGCCAGTAATATCTTTTTCGGTAGAGGTTGCCCAATTATAAATTTGCCAGTGGTTTTTTGCCATGAAATATTTACAGGCAAAGAGTGGTTTGTTATCTAAAATACCAATGCGCCAATCAAATGCACTTTGGATAAACTCTTGGGCAATAATTAATTCACTGGTTTCAAATAGTTGGTTAAGTCTATCCGTTAATCCTTGTTCATCTACTACTTTAAAAACACCAAGGGAAAACGCACTGTCAGGCTGTTTTAAGACAATTGGAAATGATAACTTTTCGATGATTTCTTGATACGATGATGTACGACTTACAACCAATGATTTTGGTGTTAAGACCCCTTGTAACTTCATGCTCTCAAAGAAAAATAGTTTGTTTGAACATTTTAAAATTGACCATGGATCATCAATTACCACTAATCCTTCTGCATAAGCATAACGTGAAAACTTATAGGTGTAATCATTAACGTTTGTCGTAGTACGGATGAAAAGCGCATCAAACTCGCTTAACCTGTGATAATCATCTTTAGTAATGAACTCAGTATAAAACCCAATTTTATCTGCAGCATGTTTAAACTTACTTAATGCAACATTACATGAAGGTGGATTAACTTCTTCAGGATCTATTAGAATCGCTAAATCGTATTTGTAATCTTTAAAGCGGCTAATGGTAAAGCGTTTTTGATTAAAGTATTCTTTCGCGGTTTGCTCGATGGTTTCATTCATTTCAATTTCAGCCAAAGGTAGAGGTGAAACCGTTTTTAAGTTCCATGTTTTTCCTTTTTCAAATGTACACTCAATTAAAGGTGCTTCAAAGAGTTTATACATGGCTCTAGCTAGCTTAACATATTTTTTTGTATCAGTTTTACCAAAATAGACATAAAGCGTAAATGTTGTAGAACGAATCGTTTTTAACGACTTTTGAATTAAATCATTTACTTCATCACCAATGGATTCAATAATGAGTGTATCGGTGAAGTCTTTAATCGTTGTAACATTTGGAATAACTCTTAAGTTTCTAGCCGATGCAAGCAGGGAAACGTAATAACCAAGCGTTTGATATTCATAAGAAGAGCACATATTAAATACACGCAACCCTTTTGCATTTTGATATTTTTCATCACTAATAAAGTCTTCTGCCTTAACAACTCTGATTGTATCTATTGATTCTAACCATTCAATCGAGTAATCTATAACCACAATATTTGATATATGTCTACTAATACGGGGTTTTTCCTGTAATAGTAATACCATTTTATAAGCTGGTTCACCTAAACCATAATAATCTTTAATTTCATGTTGTAATTGAAAACCAAACGATTCATACCATTCAATCAAATGCATATTTTGCGCATCTGCTTCAAGGGTGATTTGAGATAAATGCTCTTCTTTAGCTTCATCTATAATATGATGCATCAATGCTCTACCTAAGGATAATTTTCTATACTCATCCATAACGGCAATAGAATATATACGTAAGGATTTATCATATCTTTTTATAATCGCACTGGCTACATCCACACCATCGTATGACAAAATAAGTACTATTTGATGAATACTACTTATACTGTGTTTTATAGAAGACGCTTTAAAACGTCTTGATGCTTCGAAACTAGTTCTTTCAAGATTAATTAAAAAATTTAAATCTTGAAGTGTTGCTTTTCTAATGTGGATCATAAAATCCCCTTCCAATAATATCCTTATCTTCATTATAAAATGAAGTTCACAATTGTAAATAAAATACGTATTTAAACCGTCGTTATCTTTATGATACTAATATTGAACTAATTATATAAACGTCTTATTATAGCGGTTTCCCTATTTTAAATGTAAAGTATTACTACTGTAATTACTGTAATATAAACAATACAGATTAAAGAATACTTAATTAGATAATTACGAATTTCATGCGGATACTCTTTTACAATAAATTTAAAAGTAATTAAACTTGCAAGTGATGCAATCATCGTTCCCATAGCCCCAACATTAACACCTTGAAGCAATGATAGAATATGATGTGATGGTGCAAATGTTGAAAGAAGTACCGCTGATGGAACATTAGAAATGAACTGACTTAGTATTAACCCTGAATAATACACAGAATCATTTGTTGACAAAACACGTGTTGCCATATGTTGAACATAAGTTAGTTGTGAGAAGTTCCCACTAAATATAAAGAACATAACAAACGTGATTAATAAGCCGTAATCCACACGATTAAATAATCGAAAATTTAATAATAGTGTTACCACTAAGACACTACCTAATATTAACAGATTGCTAACAAGTCCTAAGATACATGCTATTGATATGAATAAAACAATTCCATAACCAATCACACGAAAATCTTCTAACTTAATCTCTTTTTGATAAGGTGAACATTTAATAGAAGGAAAAAGCAATAAGGTTGTAATTACAATTAATACTAATCCCGTAATGGTAACTGGTAGCATCGTTTTAATAAACACCATAAACGGAATATTAAATTGAGTATACAAATAGATGTTTTGCGGATCACCCATTGGCATTAAGGCAGATCCTAAATTAGCTGCTAGCGTTTGTAAAATCACAGTTAATATAATATATTTTTCCTGATTAAGTTCTTTATAAACAAACACAGAAAACGGCACTAATGTAAGCAAAACCGCATCATTAGTCATTAACATACCTAAGAAAAATGTTGTTAAAATAATTACTAAAGCGATTATTTTAATATTACGAAAGTATTTTAATAGTTGTGCAGTTACAAAACTAAAAAAATTAACTTCATAAAGTCCTGCAACTGCAAGCATTAATCCGAACATCCCTATAAGTACTTTAAAACTAATATAATCAATGTAAGCAAGACTAGGTTTAACAAAGAATATAGAAAAGATTGCAACAATCATTGCAATCAATAATATCTTATCTTTATAGAGGTAATTCATGTATTGCTTCACTTATAATTTCTCCTAATGTATCGTATTAGCAGCATAATTATACAGTTAAACATTGTGCTTGTAAATGAAAATTTATATGATTTTAATTATATTATTTTTTCCCTTAATAAAGGGATTTCCATAAACTAATTCAATTAATAATTTAATCGTATAAAACGAATATTTTATATAATAATCATCAATATAAAAAAGTATTGTATAATTTAATTAAAGCTTTTACTTTTAAGGAGGCGTGATAATGAAACATGTCACACTTAAATCTCCATCTAGTCAAAAACCAAAAAAAACGCGTTTGTTTAAACGCATGTATGCATCAATTGCTATTACCGGTGCTGTTGTTGGTGGTATTATATTGTTTAGTCCTAAAAGCGTTATTGCAAATATTGAACGTTTAGAAATTTATTCTTCTAGTATTTATTATGAAGTGTATACAGTAGATGAAGATAATGTTCTCATCCAAGACAGTTTAGTTTTAATATTAGAATCTGAATTTGATGAAATCATTATTCCGCTTGAGACCGGTCTACAAGTTGGGACCATTTCAAATCTACAACCAAATACTGCTTATACTTTGAAAATTATAGCCAATGAAGGCTTTGGTAATAAAACCTTACTTACAAGAACATTTACAACCAGAGAACTCACACAAGTCAGTTTAATTTGGAGGCGTAAATATGTCTGGTAAACCATCTAGAAACAACAAAAAACAAATCACAAGAAGCAAATCGATAAAAACCCCCATAAAGGCTCATAAAGCCCCAAAAAGGAAATTTAAAAAGACATCTTCAAACCCTATAATTGTATTCATAATCGTTGTTACTTTGGTTATTGTAGGTATTACCGCTGACTTATTTTATTCTGAAACCGTTGTTGGATCACTCGTCGCTGATACAATTGGTAAATTTTTTAATTTAATGAACTTTTTCGAAAATTATTATATTGTGTTATTAGAATCTATAACAATTATCATATTTGTTTGGGTCTTATCAAAAATACTTGCCTTAGTTATAAGAGTGTTTTTTAGAGGTAGTCAAAGAAATCGAACTGTTGGTGTAATATTTTCAGGTGTAATCCGTTATATTTTAGTCCTTATCGCAATATTCTTAATTTTAAGTGCTTGGGGCGTTGAAGCACCAACATTGCTTGCAGGTGCTGGTATATTAGGATTAGCCATTAGTTTTGGAGCGCAAAGTTTAATTGAAGATATATTAAGCGGATTATTTATTGTTTCTGAAAAACAGTTCTCCATTGGGGATGTCATTGAAATCGATGGCTTTCGTGGCAAAGTCATAGAAATGAGTATTAGAACTACTAAATTTGAAAGTATCATGGGTGATACAAAAATCATGAATAACTCAGATATTCGTGGTGCAATCAATACTTCGAGTAATTTATCCCCAGCTATATGTGATATAGCCATTAGTTATAGTGAGAATATTGAAAAAGTTGAAAAGATAATTTATGCTAATTTAGATGTTATAAGAGAAAAGCTAGTTGATATCATTAATGGTCCTTACTATAGGGGCGTACAAGAACTATCTGATTCTAGTGTTGTCTTACGTATTGTAGGATTTGTTCATGAAGATAAAAAACTTCAAACAATCAGAGACTTAAATAGAGAAATGAAAATCTTATTTGATAAAAATAATATTAAAATTCCATTTCCTCAAATTGTCGTCCATTATGAAGATTTTGTTAAAAAAACATCTTCTACCACTACAAAACCTAAACCAAAACCTGTTTCTAAACCAAAACCCGCTAAAAAAACCAAATAAAAAATATCCATTAAACGGATATTTTTTTTGTATCAAAATGATAAAGCGTCGTTTCAATTATAATGCCATAAACAATCCCTGCAATAAACCCAACTACATCCACAAATCCTGTCGATGCGTAAAAAGCGAATGATATTAGTGTTCCCAACATTACTCCTCGAATAATCGCTTTATTAAGCGGTATACCAGTTAATAAACCTAATATGGTTCCCATTAATAAACGGTTATACCAAAAAGCAAACAGATAATCTATGCTTTGGGTAAAATCTGATCTAACCTGAGCCCCAATAATGCATACAACTCCAAGTAAAGCACCAGTTATAACTCCTATCAATAATCTTTTCTTGTTCATATAACCACCTCTATTATATTATACAAGCAAAATTACAAAACCTCTAATTATATGCCAATCATTATCATTTCATAGTATAATTAAAGTATCTTGAATAAAGAAGGTGACTTAATGTTAAATTTCGGTGTTATTGGTGCAGGACGTATTGCAAGAACATTTTGTGATGCCGTAAGAAACAATCAAGGCAACTTGTATGCGATTGCTTCAAGAAATATTGATAAAGCAAAAGATTATAAAAATACTTATGGTTTTGAAAAAGCCTATGATTCTTATGAAGCGCTATTAAATGATGAAAATGTAGAATGTGTTTATATTGCAACGCCTCATGGACTTCATTACGATCACATGATGCTTGCTTTAAAACACAACAAACCTATTTTATGTGAAAAAGCTTTTACATTAAATGCACAACAAGCAGAAGAAATATTTGCATTAGCAAAAGAAAAAAAACTGTTTGTTATGGAAGCCATGTGGACAAGATTTTTACCTATTACTAAAACCTTACAAACATTATTAAGTGATGGCATTATTGGTGATATTAAAATTTTAGAAGCAGATTTTTGTTTCAAAGCAAATGTAGATTTAAATGATCGTTTATATAATCCCGCCTTAGGTGCTGGTGCATTGCTTGATATCGGTATTTATCCTATTAATTACGCAAACATATTTTTAGGTGAACCTACGTCTTTCAAATCTACCTGTGAATATACTCAAACCGGTGTAGACGCGGCTGAAATAATTACTTATGACTATCCAAGTAGTATCGCTAAACTAAGTGCTTCACTTAACTATGATAAACCTAGATTAGCTAAAATTTATGGTTCAAAAGGATTTATTCATGTCCCAAACTTTTGGGCTGCTGAGACTGCAACTATTTACACGTTAGATGGTGATGTTATCAAAACATTAAATCTTCCCCATAAAGTAAATGGGTTTGAATATCAAATAGAAGAAACGATTCGATGTATAAAAGAAGGTCTTTTAGAAAGCAAATTCATGCCCCATGCTACAACGATAAGTATTTTAAAACAAATGGACGCACTACGTAATACTTGGAACATCCAATATCCTCAAGAAAAAAAGGGAGCTTAAGC
>NZ_JBIOAG010000035.1:0-21228 GCF_043951795.1 Liberiplasma polymorphum
GCTTAAGCTTCCTTTTTGTTTATATCATTATCAATTAGTTTATTTAATAATTTTATGCACTTATCATAGAACTCTTTCATTATGATTTCTTCTAGAGTTACTTGATAAGCAATCATCGTTACTAAACGATATATTTTATATATATTTATGTTATTAAAATACACTAATTCTATAGTCTGAACGGTTTGATAACCCTCATAAAAGAAATGACTCATATCTTGTAAGTTGTCTAAGTCTAAAAAAATATCAAAGCACGCTAAATCATCAAATCGCGGTGCAGCGCTTGCCCATTCAAAATCAATTAGTACGAGGTCATCATCTGCATCAACAATAATGTTTCTTGGATTATAATCGCTATGACATAAAACATTTGGATAGTTCTGATAATAGTAATCGATATCAAGTGACTCTAGATGGTTTATTTTATCTTTATCTATTACTTGGTTTTTTTTAATGGTCTCTACAAAATAGTTGAACTCTGTTTGAGTGTAGATAGGCTCATCTTTTACATTCATATTTTCACTTAGGACCCCTTTAATATCAAAGGTCTTTTTGTGTAAGGTTGCACAAATTCTTCCTGCTTCAAAAAGGTATTTAGGTAAATTCTTGTTGTGTTTATTGTAATAACTAATTAATGGCTCACCTTTAATATATACTCTTAACAAATAAGTGTAGGAGTCCAATTGTTCGAAAGCTAATATTTTAGGTGTATTTAATTTCAATGTGTTTTTAACAAATTGAGTCATGTCATACTCAACCTTTAATCTTTTTGATTCTTCATTTCTTACAATTTTCAGTATTAACCCTTCTGAATCATCTTCATAAATATACGTGGTGTTATTATGGCTAATTTTAGATAGCGTAAATGGTTTACTTGTTCTTTTGCTTATAATCATGTGTGCTAAATCATCTATATGCATAAAATCACCACCCTTAAACACTATATTTCTTACCTAGATAGCAAGGAACTAAACAACAGAAATTATAACATAAATTGCCCATGTCTAACATATTTAATCGATGATTAATCGTTGATATTTGTGCTAAGAAGATAAACTGATATCCAAACAAACCATATAATTTGACCTATTCCAAACAATGCCGTACCAACATGTAAAAAAGGAAAAATCGAAACAATTCCAATTATGCCAATTACAATAGAATATATGGTGAATTTTCTTCCAAACATGTTAGCGTTTAATGCGCTAATCCCAATTAGTAATACCCATAAACCTCCTAGTATTTCACCGTCTACAAAACTAAGTGCTGATGAAATGATTTCAACACTTTGCCATAAAATTACAGCCTGCTGCGGGTCATGACTATATAATTCAGATATTACCGCAACACCGTGATTAAATATAAGTCCACTTGCAATGAGTAGTGTCGCCCAAATAATTGCGATAAGTGTTGCTATATTTATGATAGTTATATTATTATTTTTTCTTATTTTAGTATGTAGTGCCAGGGAAAGGACGATTAAAACTAATCCGAATATTATATAGGCCAACCAATGCATTACTATAATGAGTGTACGATTATTCACCAACATCTCAACTTTTTCAGTGGCATTAGAGATATTTGGATAGTCTAAAACTATTAAAAATATAATGATGCTTACAAGATATATCAGTGCACCGTAAATGGCTCCATAGCCACCAAGTTTATATAAGATTTTGTTATCAATATGTGCTTTTTCCACTTAAGTTAATCTCCTTTATATATATTTTGTTTAATTACATAATTATCTTATAAAGAAAGTAATTATTATTGCTGTAAATGATATTATCCCAAATATCATTCCAAAAAAGATTAATGCTTTAACAAAATTTTGATCTGAAAAAATTGATTCTTTTTTCTTATCTTTTTTACCAAATAGAATATAGTCTGCAGAAGTATCATAGAACGAAACAAGTTTAATAAGATTATCTGTCTCAGGATATCCGCTACCTGTTTCCCATTTTGATATGGCTTGCCTACTAACCCCTAATTCGTTAGCGAGTTCTTCCTGGCTTAGTTTTTTATTTATTCTTAATTCAACCAACTGTTTTGAAATCAAATCCATCTACTCCTTTTTTTAGTACCATCATTATACTTAATATCTTCGTTGCATCCAACCACTTATAACTTCCATTTGTCAATTTAAAGTTGCTTTTTAGGTTAACTTAGACTTATTTGTATTTACCTTATAATAACATAAAAAAAGTCGTACACTTATTTCTAAGTATACGACGTCATCTGCTTACTGGTGACCCGTATGGGATTCGAACCCATGGATGCATGCGTGAAAGGCATGTGAGTTAAACCGCTTCTCCAACGGGCCTAATGATGGCGGAGTAGGAGGGATTTGAACCCTCGCGCCGCGTTAACGACCTACACCCTTAGCAGGGGCGCCTCTTCAGCCAACTTGAGTACTACTCCAATTTCGTAAGCCATTATATAATAATATATTTATGGCTTACTGTCAACACGCATTTTAAAGTTTATCTTTAACCATTGTTAATTGTAATCTAGAGCGTTTTATGTCGATATCTTTTACCCATACTTTAACGATATCCCCGACATTTACAACATCTAATGGATGCTTAATATAACCTTTTGATAATTGTGAAATATGTACCAGTCCATCGTCTTTAACTCCACAGTCTACAAATACTCCAAAATCAACGACATTGCGGACGGTTCCTTGTAGTTCCATCCCAACAGTTAAATCTTCTAATTTTAATACATCGCTTTTTAAAATAGGCGCATCAACATCATCACGAGGATCTCTTAATGGTGCAATAAATGCACTTAATATATCTTCAACAGTCGGTCGTCCTGCATTTAGTTTTTCGGCAAGATCTTTACTATTTACATTTGATAATTTAAGTTTCATGATATCTGTACCAATTTCTTCATAGCTTGCATTAACTTCTTTTAAAAGTTTTTCAGCTAAAGGATAACTCTCAGGATGAATAGAGGTCTTATCTAATGGATTTTCTCCATTTAATATACGTAAGAATCCAACCGCTTGTTCAAAACTTTTAGCCCCTAATTTAGGTACTTTTTTTAATGCTTCACGTTTTTTGAATGCCCCAATATCTTCACGGTAAGTAACAATATTCTTAGCAACGGTTTTAGAAAGTCCTGAAACATATGACAGTAACTGAGGACTAGCTGTATTCACGTTAACACCAACTTGGTTAACCACTGTTTCAACTACAAAATCAAGTTGATCACCTAGTTTTGCTTGTGTTACATCATGTTGGTACTGTCCAACCCCAATTGACTGCGGATCAATTTTTACTAGTTCACTTAAAGGATCTTGTAAGCGTCTTGCAATACTTACAGCACTTCTTTCCTCAACTTGTAAATTAGGAAACTCATCTTTTGCTAACTCACTTGCACTATATACAGAAGCACCTGCTTCATTAACAATAATGTAGAAATATTTACGTTTTGCTTCTTTAAAGGTTTCGACAATAAAGGCTTCAGTCTCTCTTGAGGCTGTTCCGTTTCCTATTGCAACAATATCAATGTTGTATTTTTCTAAGAAGTTTAGAATTTTGTCTTTTGCGTCTTTGATTCTACCCGGTGCAATTGCTTCACCTTGGTATTTTTGATGCGGATAGATGACATCAATGGCTAACATTTTTCCCATTCCATCAACAACAGCTAATTTACATCCTGTGCGGTATGCAGGGTCTACACCCAAGACATTTTTACCTTTCATTGGTGGTTGAAGTAATAAGCTTCTTAAATTTTCACTAAAGATATGAATTGCTTGCTCTTCGGCTTTTTCACTTAATGATGAACGAATTTCACGCTCAATCGAAGGTTTGATTAATCGTTTATAAGCATCTTCAATTGCTTCGCTTACATAATGCGCAGTTTCTTCCAAAGGATGCACATTAAACTTGCGATTTAGGTAATTGATAATGCCTTCATCATCAATATCAATTTTAGCAGTTAGAATTTTTTCTTTTTCAGCTCTATTGATTGCTAAAACTCTAAACAATTTAATACGTTTTAATGGCTCTTGATAGTCATAATACATTTCATAAACACGCTTTTCATCATCAATATCTTTTTTCACTTTTGTAACTAGCACACCGTTTGCTTCTGTATGTGTTCTAATCCATTTACGGTATTCTGCAGTATCAGAGACACGTTCAGATATAATATGTTTAGCGCCATCAATAGCATCACTAGTAGATGTAACTTCTTCGTTTAAATGTTCGTTAGCTTTTTGCAAAATAGCATCTTCAGTTGGATAAGTCATAATAAAATCTGCCAAAGGTTCTAATCCTTTACGGATAGCTTCTGTGGCTTTTGTTTTCTTTTTTTCTTTAAATGGTCGATAATAATCTTCAACATCAACGAGTTTTTCTGCAGCTAAAATTTGAGCTCTTAACTCTTCTGTTAGCATCCCTTTTTCATCGATGAGCCTAATAACATCTTCTTTTCTATCTAAAAGTTGCTTACGGTACTCATATTCTTTATGAATTTTACGAATATTTTCTTCATCAAGACCGCCAGTTAACTCTTTACGATAGCGCGCAATGAAAGGGACCGTGTTTTCTTCTAGTAGTGATAACACTGTTTCTACTTGACTACGTTTAATTTTAAGGTTTTTTGCGAGTTCTAAAATAATCGATTCTTGCATGTTTGCCTCCTTATATTAAAAAAAGCCTAAAGGCCTTTTTTATGGTTGAAAAGTCCCATTGTTTACTTGATCAAATGCATTAACAATTGGGCCTGGTCCTACAATCGTATTTACCCACACGCCATCATGGATTACGAGTAAAGAAGGGGTTCCTGTAATCGCAGTCCCTCTTAAACTTTGAGGTACTAATGTCCAATCAACATAGTAAAGTGGCATATCTTGTTCATTACCCGATACAAAGTTAGATACATCACCACGAATTTGTTGACAATAAACACATGAATCAGAATAAACATAAACAAAATAGGTTCCTTCTTCGTGTTTAGTTGTGACCTCACTCCAATCTTTGATATGATAACGAGATTGTTGTAGGTTGTGAATAAATGTTACTGCTGTGAATAATAATAATAGTCCAAATATAATAAAAAAGGATAATTTAATAGGATCCAGTTTTTTTCGACTACTTCTTTTCTTTGCCATAATATCATCTCCTATTGCGTATTTTATTTTAATCTTTTTCAGATGATTTTACAAGCCATATAACCTTGTATCTTACGGCTGAAAAGTTGCAATAAAGCTTAGAATATCACTAGTTCCTTCAAAATAGGTTATTACCTCATTATTGTCCATCATAAATAACGTAGGTGTTCCCCGATAATCTATTGGGGCTAAGCCTTCAACAATGGCATGATTCGCTACATAAAATGGGGCTTCAGTACGTATAGAATCTCCAAAAGACAGTATATCTTGTTTAATTACTTCACATGCATAACAAAACTCACTATAAACATAGATAAACCATTGACCTTGTTCAAGCATTGAAATGTCGCTCCAGCGAGTCAATTCATAAAAATCATCATATTCATAAATGATTTCTTCTTCTTTTTGTTTACAGCTAGCAAGTAAAAACACCAATGTAAAGATTATAAGCAGTTTTTTCATCGTCACCACTCCTTTAATGTTCTGTAAAAAATATGTTAAGTTTGTGCTAATTTCTTGAGTATTAACACAAATATAGATAAAATATGTTGTGGGGTGATAATATGATTAAAGTTGCATTTATGTGTATTCATAATAGCTGTCGTAGTCAAATGGCAGAAGGGTATTTACGGACTTTAGGTAAAGATTTATTCGAGGTATATTCTGCTGGTACAGAAGATTATCCCGAAGTAAAACCATTAGCCATTGAAGCGATGAAACTTGATGGTGTAGATATTAGTAAGCAATATCCTAAAAAACTTGATGTATTGCCTAACATGTTAGATTTACTTGTCACTATGGGTTGTGGGGTTGAGTGCCCATTCGTTCCTACTAAATCAAGAGAAGATTGGGGATTAGACGATCCTAGTGGTGGTCCTATTGAGGATTACATTGTCACTCGTGACTTAATAAAAGAACGTGTCTTAGAACTTATCCAACGATTTAAATAAAATAACGCGACGGCGTTATTTTTTTATTTGAACGATTGCTACCGCATAATTTTTTGTATGAGAAATACTAATTAATAAGGTATCTTCATTGCGGTACTTAGATTTTATGTAAGGCGCACCTTTTTCATTGTTTAAAATGACTACATCTTTAAAGTTAAGTGGGTGATCAAAGGATTGATAGGCTTTAACATACGCCTCTTTTGCCGCAAATCTTCCTGCTAAAAACGTTAGTTTTCTTTCTGGATGCGTAATTCTATTATAAAGTGCCAACTCTTCTGTCGATAAAATTCGATTGATAAAAGCGTCAGTAGCTTTTTCTTTTATGGTCTCAATTTCAACTAAATCAATGCCTAATCCACTATTCGTTAAAGTCATCTAATACCTCCTGTGCTAAAGCACTTATATTTCTAAATCGATGATTCAACCCTGATTTAGAAATAGATTTATTAAAATGGTCTTTACTAAATTCACTAAGCTCAACAAGTGATGCTTCTGGATATGTTTTTCTAAGGAAAATCGCTTCATTTAGCGTATCGGGTAACTTTGACATATCGACTAAATTTTCAAGTATTGCAATGTGTTTTAACTGTCTATTTGCGGCTTCAAGTGTTTTATTTTGATTAGCTAATTCCATATTCATTACGCGTGTTATGGAGTTCACAAAATCTCTTTTAATGCGTTCATCTTCAAAAGTTAAAAGTGCATAGGTTGCACCCATAATACGTAAAAAGTCCGCTATTTTTTCTGATTCTTTTATGTAAACGAGATAATTTTTCTTTTTAGAAATATACTTTGTATTTAAATCAAAACGATTCATAAGTTCGGTTAAAGCAACCGCAAAGCCTTCTGATTGAACTGTGATTTCAGCATGATAACTAGAACTACCTGGATGATTAATGGATCCACTTGCTAAAAAAGCGCCTTTTAAAAATGATCGTTGGTCACATTCTTTTAGAAGTAATGTGTCATCAATAGACTGCGCAAAACCCTTAGTTTCATCCATTAATGCTAACTCATTAATTACACTATGGACTTTTTCTCTAACAATAACCGCATATTGACTTTTCTTTTGAAGTTTAACTTGTTTTTTTGAAACAACCTCAACTTGAATATGGTACAGTTTCTTAAGTGATTGGATCACTTTACGAGCTAGTGGTAAACTTGTGGTTTGAAATACTAACGCAATCCCATCACTTGAAATTGATAAGTGTCCATTAACTGCAAATAATGCACTCAGCTCAGCTAACTTACAACATTCAGTCATCGGTAGAGTTAAAAGTTCTTGTTTGGTATCGGATGTAAATGACATTTAATTTACCTCCTTTTTCTGTTGTTTTGCAAAACCTAAAATTAACCCCAACATTACACCTAAAATCGACGCAAAGAACACGCGATAATTTTCGGGCAATAAAAAGGTAATTGTATGGGCTGGAATCCAAAACAAGGGTATCGTTTTAAATACAACAAATGTCACAAATTTTTGATAATCAACTTGCAAAATTGTGCTATAAAACGAATGGTTTATGTCACTATTTTTATGTTCAATATAATAATCAGTAATTCGATGGAATAACATCATTGTAGGGGCAAAAATAAGGTTCATAAATAAGCTTGTGAAAAACGCAAAGAAGAAGGGTATACCAAAAAATGGTAATAGATTTTCTGACTGAAGATAATATACCCCCTCAGTAAAGATTCTAAACACATAAACTATGACAATTCCTATAAAACCCCAAATTATAGCTTTAGGTAGTAGCCCAATTACATGATAATTTTTTTGTCTAATACGGTGGCTAATAATATCACCTATACTCGCAAAGATAAAGAACTTAATAAACCCACCAACTAATACATATTGATCTGTAAAGGAAAAAAATGCCTCTTTAGTTAATGGATAAACAAGTATTGCAGTTAATAATAAAATACCTGTGATGAAATAGTAGTCATTTTTAATCATAAGAGCACCTCTTTATAAGTCAGAATAACATCGATTAAAAAGGCAAGAATCACAAGCCATTTAATAATTCGAGGAATAAATTTTAAAAACATTGAGATAAAAGGATGAATGTATATCACTGTAAAAACAGCAAGTAAAGCAAATATACTAGTTGGTAAAAAACAACTGTATGGATTTGTACACCAAGTAAATGTTAAAGAATAATCCCATAATACTATACCTGTAAAATATTCATAGAGTGTCCCTGAAATATATTCTGAGAATCCTGTAAATAGTATGGCAAGTAGCCAAATAAGTAAAAATTTTACAAATGGCCACTTTATTGGTATTTTTTTAATCATTAGATAAGCATATAACGTTAAAACAACGCCTAATCCATACATCGGTTGATAGGGGCCATAAAGTACACTATTATCATAAAAGCCACCTAAAAATAGAATGTTGATTATGCGTTCTAACAAAAACCCGAAGAAACTATAAATTATTAAATAAAGTAAAGGCTTCATATTTATCACCTTGATTACATTATAACGTATTTAAAGAAAAAAAACGATGTGAACATCGTTTTTCTATCCTTGTTTTTTGAGTTTTTGTTTTAATTGTTCAATGTACTTAGCACTTGCTTGAGCAGCAATTGCGCCATCACTAGCAGCTGTTACTATTTGACGTAATTCTTTTTCGATTACATCGCCAATTCCGTAGATACCAGGAATCTTAGTTTCCATACGATGGTTAACATCGATATAACCATATTTTGTTGTAATCCCTAAATCTTTTAAGAAAGATGTTTCAGGTATTTGACCAACAAATATAAAGGCACCTTCTAAAGGTAACTCCTCTACT
Organism: Liberiplasma polymorphum; assembly: GCF_043951795.1. Taxonomy (NCBI): domain Bacteria; kingdom Bacillati; phylum Mycoplasmatota; class Mollicutes; order Liberiplasmatales; family Liberiplasmataceae; genus Liberiplasma; species Liberiplasma polymorphum. Next base: position 8,879 of record NZ_JBIOAG010000035.1, read on the forward strand.
TCTTGTGTGTGATTATTTCTTACAGTAATGCTTTCAAGCTTTTTCTCTCCATTAAAAGAAAGTACTTCATACCCAAGTTTATAATCAATCATGCCTGTTGCATTCGCTTGATCGATTGCTTTTGCATCCGCTTGTAATGTATCTAATACATTGAGTACGGTAACTCGTACATTCATTGTTGTTAAGTAGACAGCCTCTTCAATCGCACTATTTCCGCCACCCGCAACAAGAACATGTTTTCCTTTAAAGAATGCTCCATCACATACTGCACACCAGCTAATCCCTTTACTAGCTAGTCTATCCTCACCTGGTACTCCGATTTTTCTTGGAATGGTTCCACTACCAATTATGACAACACGTGTATCATAAACCGTTCCATCAGCGGTGATAATTTGCTTATAATCACCTAAATCTTTTACTTCAACTACATCACCGTATTGATATTCTACACCAAGTTCTTGTGTGTGATTAAACATTTTTTCACTAATATCAAACCCAGTTACTTTCCCTAATCCTGTGTAATTTTCGACTTCCCAAGTTGAAATCATCTTTCCACCTGGTGCCATTTTTTCTAACATTAATGTTTTTAAGTTTGCACGGATAGTGTAAACCGCGGCAGTCATACCACCTGGTCCTGCCCCAATAATTATTACATCATACATTTTAACTTTTCACCTCGGTTTCTAATTGTACACTATTTTCTTCCAATATTTCAAAATAATGCTTACGCTTGATTTTCAAATGATTAAACGAGATAAATACAGCCCCACCAATCACCATTAAGATACTTACGATTTGTGCAGTTCTTAAGCCTGTATTCCATACGTATAAGGAATCAGTTCTTAATCCTTCTATAAAGAAACGCCCTACTCCGTACCATACAAAATAAAAGCCAATTAAGTCACCAGAGCGTATAAATTTCATTCGTCTAATCACTAAAATAATTGCGAATCCTACTAGGTTCCACATTGATTCATAAAGAAATGTAGGATGGTAGTACTGTCTACCATGTCCACCAGCACCTGGGAAAAAGAACATATTATTCACAATAAATTCAGGTAACCTTAAGGTATTAGATAAGAAAGCACGTTGTTGGTCCCAGCTTAAGGCAACACTTCCATCCGCTAGTAATCCCCCAATAACACCGCCATGGGCTTCTTGATTGAAGAAATTACCCCAGCGACCAAACGATTGGGCAATTAAAAAGCCTGGTGCTAATAAATCTAATGCTTTAAATAAATCAATTTGTTTTTTCTTAGTATAAAAGTAAGTTGCAATTACAGCGGTAAAAAACCCACCATGAATAGCTAAACCGCTTAACCCATCAAATGAGCCATCTCTTTGTAATCCAATAATACTTGGTAAATAATCTTTAAACTGATCCCATTCAAAGGCTACATACCATAAACGTGTACCTATTAAAGCAAGTGGTAAAATAATGAGTAAGCCATCAAGTATATCATCACTTGAAACGCCTATTTTTTTACCTTCTTTTAATCCTAGTCCTAAAGCTGCTAAAATACCTAGCATTATAAATAATCCGTATAAAGGAATACTAATAGGTCCTAAATTTATCGTGTTTGGAAGTGCTTGAATACTTAAATGATCATACATAATAACACCCTATTCTTTTTTAGATTTATTTTTCTTGTCGATTTCAGTACTTAATGCTTCCATGAAATCCCTAGCCATATGTGTACCCATAAATTTTAACCTAGCATTCATTGCGGCTACTTCTACAAGTGTAGAAACGCTTCTTGCAGCGGTTATGGGAATTTTAGCATAAGGAATTTCTGTATCAAATATTTTTTCAGTAGTATCTTCAATTCCTAATCGGTCATAATCAAAATGTTCATCCCAATGAACTAATTCTACAATGAGCATGACAGTTTTATCTTCTTTATAAGCACTTGCCCCAAAAAGTTTGACAACATTAACTAAGCCGATTCCACGTATTTCTAAATAATTCTTTAGTAAATCCGGGGCTTCACCAATAACTAAGCCTTCTTCTTTTTGATAAACATCTACACGGTCATCTGCAACTAATTGATGACCTCTTCTAACAAGTTCAAGGGCTACCTCGCTTTTACCAATGCCAGACTCACCACGAATTAATACTCCAACACCACTAATATCTAATAGTGTACCATGTAAACTTTTTCTTGGGGCTAGTTTTGCAAATAAATACTGGTATAAACGACTGGCTAAAGCACTTGTTCTTTGTTCACTTTTCAAAATTGGCACACCAAAGTCGTGCCCTTTCCTAATAAATACTTCTGGAATTTCAACATGCGTAGAAAAAATAAACGCTGGTGGCATCTGTTCAAATAACATATTTACTCTTATCTCTTGATCTTGTTCGTTCAACCACCAAAAGAAGGTTATTTCTTTACTTCCTAAGAGTTGAATACGATCATGTTCATAAAAATCAAACAACCCTGCTAATTCAATCCCTGGTCTAGATAGCTGTGATTGTGGAATTTCACGTGATAAGCCCACTTCACCACTTACAACTTCTAACTTGAAATCATTGACTAATGTCTGAACTGTAAGCATATACTCACCTCATTCTTAGCATAATATTTTTTATGAGTTGTGTCAAAATGTAACGGAATACTACGAACATCCCAACAAAGACTACAAATAGTGTTTCACTAATAAAGCCTACGCTATTTGGAAAAATATAAACATCAATAATATAAAATAACGACAAATACCCAAAATAAAATATAAAACCAAATGTTTTTAATACAAATTGGATATGATTCATTAGTATGTAAGCTTTAAAGAAAGTTTCTAACACAGTGTAAATAGCCACATACAGCAATAAAGTTTCTAAATTTTGAAAGCGTCCAAAATTAAAGATTTCAACAATCGAATAAATAAGTGTTAAATTCAACATGTAAAAAGCAATAAAATTTAAATACACATTGTGATGGAATGCACCACCAAACTCGAGCGCGATAATCTTTCGTGATTCTCTTGGACCTCTTTTTTGTCCTTTTTTGCGTTTTTCTTCTTCAACTGCTTTAATAGCCTTTAACAAAACTTCGAGTTGTTCTTTCTCAGTTTTAAGCTCATCTTTTTCATCTTCGGTTTCAGTAGATTTATCTGAATCATTAGATGAACTTGTTTCTTGACTATTTTTAGAGGTATCCTCGTTAGTCTTTTTCTTTTCTTCTGTTGTTTCTTCTTCTATTTGTTTTTTATCTTTTTCTTCCATTTTATGTCTCCTTACCTAAAACATGCTTTAAATATTGTCCTGTATAACTTCTATCACATTTAGCGACTGCTTCTGGTGTCCCTTCTATAAGGATTTCGCCACCTAAATCGCCACCTTCAGGTCCTAAGTCAATAATATGATCAGCCACTTTTATGACATCTAAATTATGTTCAATAATGACTACTGTTGCACCGATTTCTACGATATGATCAATGACTTTTAGTAATCGCTTAACATCATCTGAATGTAATCCTGTGGTTGGTTCATCAAGTATATAAATGGTATCTGCTGTTATACGTTTGTGAAGTTCTTTAGCTAGTTTAACACGTTGGGCTTCACCACCTGATAAAGTTGGTGCTGGTTGGCCAATTTTTAAATACCCTAACCCTACATTTACCAGTGTTTCTAGTTTGTGTTTTGCTTTAGGGATATTTTCAAAAAACTTAACTGCTTCTTCAATAGTCATATCTAAAACATCTGCGATATTTTTACCCTTGTAAGTAACTTGTAAAGTTTCTTTGTTGTAACGTTTACCTTTACAAGCCTCACACGGGACATAAATATCTGGTAAAAAGTGCATTTCTATTTTAATTAATCCATCACCGTGACAGGTTTCACAACGTCCACCTTTAACGTTGAAACTGAAACGCCCTTTTAAATATCCACGCATTTTAGCTTCATTTGTCATTGCGAAGATATCTCTTATATCATCGAATACGCCTGTATAAGTTCCAGGGTTTGATCTTGGTGTTCTACCAATTGGGCTTTGATCAATATTGATAATTTTTTCAATATCATCAGCACCCAGAATCGTTTCATATTTGCCTTGAGTATGTTTCTTTTTGTAAACTTTATTATAAAGTCCTTTATATAAACATTCATTTACAAGAGAACTCTTTCCAGAGCCACTAACTCCTGTGACTACCGTTAAAACACCTCGAGGAAATTTTACATTAATTTTCTTTAAATTATTCTCATATGCACCTATAACTTCAACTGCTCCGTTACGTGGTTTCCTGCGTTTTTCAGGCACATCAATTTTTAAACGACCTGATAAATATTTACCTGTGATACTTGTTGGATGGTTCAATATTTCATCATACGTGCCTTGAAAGATAACTTCTCCACCATATTCTCCTGCACCAGGTCCGATATCAATAATTTGATCACATGCAGCCATTGTCTCTTCATCATGTTCAACAACAATCAACGTGTTTCCTAAATCTCTCATTGATTTTAGTGTCCCTATTAATCTTGCATTATCTCGTTGATGAAGTCCAATAGAAGGTTCATCTAAGACATAAAGGACACCGGTAAGCCTTGACCCAATTTGTGTGGCCAATCTAATGCGTTGAGACTCTCCACCTGATAAGGTTGCAGCTTGACGGGATAACGTTAAGTAATCAAGCCCAACATTTTTCAAAAAGGCGAGTCTTTCATTGATTTCTTTTAAAATCATGTGAGAGATTTGTTGATCTGTTTTATTTAAAGATAAAGAATCAAAGAAATGCAACATTTCTTTAACGCTATAATCAGTTAAATCAATAATATCAAGCCCACCAACTTTAACGCTTAAAGCAGCTTCATTTAGCTTTTTACCACGACAAACAGGGCACTCTTTTTCAGCCATTAGTGTTTCAATCCACTCTCTCATGAAACGTGAAGTTGTTTCAATATAGCGGCGTTCTAAGTTATTAACAATGCCTTCATAATAATCAAATTTTTCATGTTTGATATTACTAGATTTACCTTTAAATTTAAATTCAATGCGTTCATCTGATCCGTAAAAAATAATCGCTTGTTCTTCATCTGTTAAATCTTTAAATGATTTCTTAAGATCTATATTATAATGATTCGCAGTTGAGACGAGTTGTTTAAAATGATAGGTTGTTGTATTAGTCCAACCTTTAATTGCCCCTTCATAAGCGCTCAAGTTTGGGTTTGCGACTAATAACTCTGTATCTATTTTTTTAGTATACCCAAGTCCACTACATTTATTACATGCACCAAATGGTGCATTAAATGAGAACAATCTAGGTTCTAATTCGCCAATTGAAAAGTCACAATGTGGGCAAGCGAAGTGTTCACTAAATGTGTGTGCTTTTCCGTTTATTAATACTGTGACTTTTCCTTCGCCTAATTTTGAAGCGGTTTCAAGTGAATCGTAAAGACGCGAACGAATGCCTTCACGTAATTTTAAGCGGTCAATCACAACTTCAATTGAGTGTTTTTTATTTTTCTCTAATTCAATTGTTTCTTCAACATCAATAATGTCGCCATTGATTCTAATACGTACAAAGCCATCTTTTCTTAATTGCTCAATCGTTTTTTGATGTGTGCCTTTTTTACCTTCTATAACAGGTGCTAGAATCTCTATACGTGTGCCTTCTTCATGTTCTAATACTTTATCAGTCATCTCTTCGATGCTTTGGCTACTAATTTCAATGCCATGGGTTGGGCACATCGGTTTTCCAATTCTTGCATAGAGCAATCTAAAATAATCATAGATTTCAGTGACCGTCCCAACCGTACTTCTTGGGTTTTTACTGGTTGTTTTTTGATCTATGGAGATTGCTGGACTAAGGCCTTCAATCGATTCAACATTTGGTTTTTCTAAGTTACCTAAAAACTGTCTAGCATAGGCACTTAAACTCTCTACATAACGGCGTTGACCTTCTTTATAGATTGTATCAAATGCTAAAGAAGTCTTTCCAGAACCAGAAAGACCCGTCATTACGATAAACTTGTTTTTGGGGATTTTTAAATCAATATTTTTTAAATTATTTTCTTTAGCACCTTTTATGACGATGTCCATCATGAAGATCACTTCCTAATTGTCATTTGTTTGTATTATAAATGTTTCTTCGTCCCAAACACTAATACCAAGTTGATTTGCTTTTTCAAGCTTACTTCCTGCATCAGCGCCTGCCACAACAACATCTGTTTTTTTTGAGACAGAGCCGGTAACTTTCCCACCTAATGACTCAATGATTAATTGTGCATCATCACGTGTTAATGTCTCTAATTTACCCGTTAAAACAAATGTCATGTTTGTAAACTTACCAGAGGTTTCGGTTAGACCTAAATAATCAACATTTAATCCTAAATCTTTTAATGTGTTAAGCATGTCAATAAACGTTTCTTCACTAAAATGCTCAGAAACGCTATAAGCGATTTTATCGCCGATTTCATCAATTTTAATTAGTTCATCTTCTGTAACATTAATCATATCAAAAAGTGTCTTAAAATGCATTGCTAACACTTTTGATACTTTCTCCCCAACATAACGGATGCCTAAACCAAATAAAAGTTGTTCTAAACTGTTTGATTTGCTTTTCTCAATATTTTCTAAAAGCTTATCTATACTTTTAATTCCGAATCCTGCTTTTGTAATTAAGACATCACGGTGTTGTTTTAGTAGGTAAATATCGGGAATATTTTTGAGATAGCCTTCATTATAAAACATTTCAATGATGCGCTCTCCCAGTCCTTCAATGTTCATTGCTTTTCTCGATGCAAAATGAATGAGCCCTTCAATTTCTTTTGCAGGACAACTAGGATTTAAACAATAAACATCTGCCTCATTTGCTTGACGTAAGAGTTCGCTATTGCATTTAGGACAATGCTTAATCATCTCAAATGGTGTTTGAAATGAACGCTGTTCTAAAATGACTGAGACTACTTCTGGAATAATATCTCCGGCCTTTTTAATAATAACATCATCATGAATACGGATGTCTTTGTCTTTAATATAGCCTTCATTATGTAATGTCGCACGTGATACGGTGCTTCCTTGAACCTCTACTGGTTCTAATACAGCAACAGGTGTGATTTGTCCTGTTCTACCAACTTGGAAAATAATATCGTTAATATGTGTGATGACTTCTTCTGCTTTAAACTTGTAAGCAATGGCCCACTTAGGACTTTTTGCAGTATACCCAATAGTCTTATATAATGACTTTTCATTCACTTTAATAACAGCCCCATCGATATCAAAAGGTAGATCATGACGGGTATTTTCAATTTTTTCTACTTCTTGAATAACTTCTTCAATTGTCTTTAGATGAAGGGTTTTATTAGTTTTAAATCCGAGTGTACTTAAAGTATCAAGAGTACTAATATGGGTTGTGTTAGCTTCATCATCACGTTCTGTTAAACTATAAATAAACATATCTAAATCACGCGATGCCGCAATGGCACTGTCTAATTGACGAATACTACCAGCAGCAGCGTTTCGAGGGTTTTTAAAGAGTGGTTCGTTATTTTGTTCACGCTGATTATTAAGTTGAATAAATGCGGCTTTATTCATGAATATTTCGCCTCTAACTTCAAGGGAAACCGCTTCTTTAAGGGATAATGGTATACTTCTAATTGTAACAACGTTATGGGTGATATCTTCACCAACTTCACCATTTCCACGACTTGCAGCGCGAATGAGTTTGCCATCTTCATAGATTAAACTTGCGGCTAATCCATCAATTTTAGCTTCTAAAACGTATGAGTAATCGTCTGTAATTTTTTTAATTTTACGATCAAAGTCAATTAAATCTTCTTTACTAAACGCATTACTTAAACTGAGCATTGGAATACGATGTTCTACCTTTTTAAACCCCTCTAATACTTTACCCGTAATACGTTGTGTCGGTGAATCACCGCTAAGATACTCGGGATACGCGCTTTCTAGGTCTAAAAGTTCTTTAAGCAGTTGATCATACTCAACATCAGAAATCACCGGTTTATCTAAAACATGATAGTTGTAATCATGTTCTCTAATGGTTTCTTTTAATGTTTCTATACGCTTTTTAATGTCCATATACGCCCTCCTTAAATTTTTGTTATAGCGATATGATTTTTAAGCAGTGTCTTAATGCCATGAGGATGTTTAAATGCTATGACACATTGATCACCACTAACACTTACAACGACACCATCACCAAATACGGTATGATTGATTTTATCACCTTTGTTAATATCATTTTCTTTAACTGTATTAAGCATAGCCTGTCTTCTTTCCATGACAAGTCTTTTTTGTTCTTGTTCGTGGGAAATGGCTTTATTAAGGCCTTCTAATTTAATTAAATCTTTATCAATATCTTGGATAAACATACTGTCTTGATGGTGACGATACTCACCGTATAACAAACGTTCTTGGCAGTTTGTTAAGTAAAGTTTGTCTTTAGCACGTGTCATACCTACATACATTAATCTGCGTTCTTCTTCAACGTCTTTAGGACTTTCTAATGACTGATATAAAGGGAATATGCCTTGTTCTAATCCAACCATAAAGACAACTTGATATTCTAGTCCTTTAGCCGCGTGTAACGTCATCAATGTGACAACGTTCTTATCTTTAATTTCATCTTCTTGACTTTGTAATGCAATATCTTCTAAGACATAAGTTAACAATTCTATCTTATTTATATCTTTAATAGCTCGTTCTGTTTCTTGAAAGAGTGATTTAAGTTCCAAAATATTCTCAAGTCTAATATCACCCATTTCATCGAGTTTTAAATACTCACGGTATCCTGTTAAATCTAGTAAGTACTCAATGAATCCGTCTATATCGGTTTCATTAATGCCATGTTTAAGTGTTGTAATAATGTTTTTGAACTCATTTAAATTATGTTTTGCTTTTGGTCCTAGAGGGTTTCCAGCATCACTGATAGCATCAAACATGCTCATTTCACTATGCATGGCATAGTCCATTAAGTTTTCAATCGTTTTTGCACCAATACCTCTTTTGGGTTCATTCACAACACGTGTTAGGCTATAATCATCATTTGGATTAATAATTAATCTTAGATATGCTACCATGTCTTTAATCTCTTTACGCTTGAAAAAGCCAACGTTCCCAACGACTTGATAAGAAATTCTTCTTTGCATTAGTGTTTCTTCAAATGTTCGAGACATACTGTTGGCACGATATAATATCGCAATGTCTTCATTGCGATAATGATCGCGTGTTAGTATTTTAATCATTTCAGCAACATACTCAGCTTCATCTTTATGTGAATAGGCTTTAAAAAATGTAATAAGTTCTCCATCACCGCGTGTTGAAAAAAGATTTTTTTCAATACGATTTTTATTTCGTTTAATTACTTGATTAGCGGCTTTTAGTATTGTGTTAGTACTTCGGTAATTTTGTTCTAAAAGTATTTGTTTTACGTTTTCAAAATCCTGATTAAATTTACGAATATTATCAATGTTTGCTCCTCTAAATGCGTAAATACTTTGGTCTTCATCACCAACAATAAAGATGTTTTCATCTTCATTGACTAATAATCTAATTAGTTCATATTGAACGTTGTTTGTATCTTGAAACTCGTCGACTAAAACATATTGAAATTGACGTTGATAATATCTTCTTACTTCCATATTCTCTTTTAACAATTTAATAGTAAGAACCATTAAGTCTTCAAAATCTAATAAGTTATTATCTTTTAAATGACGTTGATAGGCAGGATATATATCTTGTAAGTATCCACGTAAAGGCTCTTCATAGTGATCAATTAGTGAAGGATCACTTTTAACATTTAACACATGATTTTTTATCATTTTAGGGTTTACTATTTTAGGGTCAATGTTCAACCGTTTAAGCATTAACTTAATAAGTTGTTTGGTGTCATCGTCATCGATGATTTGAAAATGTTTGTCATAACCTAATAATTCAATATGTGTTCTAAGAATTCTAGAACACATAGAGTGAAAAGTAGAAATCCACATTGTTTTAGTAGATATATCTAATAAACGCGCAATACGTTCTTTCATTTCATTTGCGGCTTTATTTGTAAATGTAATGGCTAATATATTTTGATAAGGAATGCCTAAATCAAAAATAAGGTGTGCCATTCTACGGGTCAGCACACGTGTTTTTCCACTCCCGGCTCCAGCTATCGCCATAACCGGACCTTCTGTTGTTAAGACAGCCTCTTTTTGTGCTTCATTTAAGTCTTTCAATAATCGATTCATGTTTTAATCACCTGAATAAATTATACCAAAAAAACAGTCTTTTTTATACCTAATATGTAAATATATTCATAACCAGAGTATAGCACCTAAATACGGATAATCGCTTAATATTGCGATTTTTTTAAACGGGCTATGGCTTGAAGTGTATTTTTGTATTTGTTATAATAGAAGTATCAAAAAGCTAATTATTTTAGCTTAAAACTAATAGGAGGTTTAACTAATGAAGCAAGAAAAGGTTATTATCATTACCGGTGCCGCAAGCGGCATAGGCGAAGAGACAGCCTATAAACTTGCAGAAACAAAAGCTAAACTTGTAATATCAGATTTAAATGAAGAAGATGGAAACAAGGTTGTTAAGAAAGTTAAATCAATGGGAACAGATGCAATATTTATTAAAGCAGATGTTTCAAAAGCAAATGAAGTAAAACTATTAATTGATAAAACAGTAGAACACTTTGGAAACTTAACAGGTATATTTAACAACGCGGGAATAGGTGAAATGAAACCATTCTTAGAACTTGAACAAGACGATTATGACAAAATGATTAACATCAATCAAAACGGTGTTTTCTACGGAATGCAATTTGCCGGTAGAAAAATGAAAGAACTAGGCGTTAAAAACGGTGTAATCGTTAATACAGCCAGTATATACGGTTTTATAGGTGCTGAAGCTAGTGCACACTACAATGCAACAAAAGCAGCTGTAGTTTCACTAACTAAATCTGGTGCCCAAGCATTAACTAAAGATGGTATTCGTGTAGTTGGTGTTGCACCTGGATTTACAAAAACCGCTATATTAGAAGCAGTTGATGATGAAATGCTTGAAGCACTTAAAGATTTTCACATGCGTGAAAAACTGATAGAACCAGGAGAAATAGCCAATGTCGTTAAGTTTTTATTTAGTGATGAAAGTTCCGCAATTAACGGATCAACCGTACTTGCAGACGATGGTTATTTAGCCTTCAAATAATAGATTAAAAAGAGGGTTCTTCCCTCTTTTTTTTATGGTATAATTCTATTGTTAGGTTGTGATTAAATATGAGAAAATTTTATCTATTAAGTTTATTGTTAATTGTTTTTTTAATCAGTGCATGTGGTTTATTAAACCGCTCTGAAAAAGATTTGGAGACAGTGATTAATAACTACCAATCGGGAAATTATACTATGAACTATCAAATTCAAAATGACCATGTTAATTTTGGTCAGTCCATACGATATTTTGACAATGATACGTTTGTTCAAGAGGATTTTAATGAAAAAATGACACTTTATTTAACTGGATTAAGACACATTATTTATGATGAGTATGATCGAGAGTTAAGTGATAAAGTCCGTCAGTTAATACCAATTATTACCTCAACCATTTTAATTAGTCCCACATGGATGAATGACCTTTTTGAAATACCATTAGCCGATAATGAACATCTAACATTTGCGTGTTTTGAGGAACATGATTCTGTATATACTTTAAAGGACACTTGCTTTAACTTATTTACTGAAGCCTATGTATTTACCTTGTACTACCAAATTGAAGATTTTCTATTGGTGATGTATGATGGAAGTACAAGTTTTAAAAGTGAATTCTTTAATGATGCAACAATTTTAAATCGTTATCTAGATAGTGTCGTGATATCCATTCAAGAAGATAATATCCGTTTTGAAATGGTTTATACAATTGATGATTACGAGTTATCCTTCATATTTAATACCTTCGATTTAAATAAAACAAGTGCTGTAGATGATGATACTGATATTTCTTGGATAAATCATTATCATAATATGTTGTTTGAAAACGGTGTCTATACTAAATTTAATAATCATTTATCCATACTACTAAATGCTGTAAATACCTACTGTGAATCTAATGATTGTCTAGAAGATGCCTTATTAAATAGTAATGATTTAAGTTCATATATTTCAAATACTAACTTCGGAAGTTACTTGGTAAAGATTATAGATAATGAAAACTATTTGGTTGCCTATGAACTTTATAACATTCGTTATGTTGGAAATTTAGTTCAAATTGATAATGAGTTTGTAGTCTATAAAAATCATCCGCTTTATCAACTTATGGCATTTACAGAGTCTGCGTTAATATTCCCAGTCTTACCGTAATAAAAAAAGAGCAAATGCTCTTTTTTTTTCTGACGTTTGGTGA
>NZ_JBIOAG010000036.1:0-20002 GCF_043951795.1 Liberiplasma polymorphum
GATTTTTCAAGCTTTTTTTTCTTATAAAGTATACAAAAATTAATTTATAGCATATAATATATTTCATGTAAGAAGGATGGGTAAAATAACGTAAAGGTGATTTTAAAAATGGCTAATAAACTTAATCCTGCGAATATTTTAACTTTTTCGCGTGTACTATTTTTACCACTACTTTATCTTTTTGTATTACTTGATTTACGGATAGCATTTCTTATTGCATTTATCCTCATAGGATCAACGGACGCATTTGACGGTTATATCGCAAGAAAGTTTAATTATGTATCAGACCTTGGAAAGATGCTTGATTCATTAGCTGATATTTTCTTTTATATTTCTATCGTTTGGTTTTTATATGAATTATTCCCACATGTATTAGATGCGAACTTAATTATTTTAGGGATTGCTTTTATAGTATATTTTGCATCATTTCTTGTTTCTTTAATTAAATGTGGTAAACCAATTATGATGCATACTACATTACTTCGTTTTAACGCAGTAAATGTTTACTTAATGGTAATTTTATCGTTTTTTATGGATACATCATTATATTTAACAATTATACTAATCATATTTATGATTGGGTTTATTGAAGAGATAATTATATTTATTAAATTTGGTCAAGTTAACCCTGATACGAAATCAATTTTTTCACTAATAAATGAGCAAAAACAGTCTAAGCATTAAAAAAGCCTTTATGAAAAGGCTTTTTTTAATAATTGCATCATTTTAATTTGACATTTCCTTCGATAAATATTAATATAAAACAAATCGTTGAGTAGAATTAGTAGATTATCGAAATGTTTATAGAGAGTTAATGGTCGGTGGAAATTAACAATCATTTTAATAATTGAATGGATCTATGAGAGGATTTCTGAATAAAGTAGGAAATCACGGGTACTCCCGTTACAGAGTCATCGGTATGATAGTACTGTATTGAGCGCTTTTTTAGCGAAATATGAGGTGGCACCACGATTGTGAATATCGTCCTCTACACTTTTATTAGTGTGGAGGACTTTTTTTATGTCACCGATACTATGGATACCTCTAAAAAAAAGGAGGAAAGATCATGAAAACAGAATATGGTCGCTTTGGTGGGCAATTTGTTCCACCACCAGTAGTAAATGCATTAAAAGAAGTAGAAGAAGCATTTAATGCAGCAATTAAAGATCCTACATTTATTGCAGAATATGAATATTACTTAAAGCAATATGTAGGAAGAGAAAATCCGCTTTACTTTGCTAGTAATTTAACTGAGAAGTTAGGGGGAGCAAAAATCTATCTAAAAAGAGAAGATTTAAACCATACCGGCGCACACAAAATCAATAATACCATCGGTCAAATATTACTTGCTAAAAGAATGGGTAAAAAGAAAATCATTGCAGAAACCGGTGCTGGTCAACACGGTGTAGCTACTGCAACTGCAGCCGCAATGTTTAATATGGAGTGTGAAATATTCCAAGGAACAATTGATATGGAAAGGCAACGATTAAATGTCTTTAGAATGGAAATGTTAGGTGCTAAAGTTACCGGTGTTAATCAAGGAACTAAAACTTTAACAGACGCTGTTGATTATGCAATTATGCAATGGGTTGATCGTATTGAAGACACCTTTTATCTTTTGGGTAGTGCAGTAGGCCCACACCCTTATCCAACCATTGTTCGTTATTTTCAAAAAGTAATCGGTCAAGAAGCTAAGGCACAAATATTAGTGCAAGAAGAAAGACTACCTGATTACATTGTTGCATGTGTAGGTGGGGGTAGTAATGCGATTGGCCTTTTTCAAGAATTTTTAGAAGATGAAACCGTTAAAATAATTGGTGTAGAAGCTGCGGGTAGAGGTCTTCATACTAAAGATCACGCTGCAACAATGACTTTAGGTAAAGAAGGAATTATTCACGGAATGAATACAAGAGTTGTTCAAGAAGAAGATGGTACTATTAGTCCTGTTTATAGTATATCTGCAGGTCTAGACTATCCTGGTGTCGGACCGGAACATGCCTATTTACAGGATATAGGAAGAGTTCGTTATGTTAGTGTAACTGATGATGAAGCTGTTGAAGCCTTATATATGCTATCTAAAACAGAAGGGATTATTCCAGCAATAGAATCTTCTCATGCAATCGCAGAAGTTATTAAATTAGCGCCAACACTTGATAAAGATAAAATTATTATTATAAATTTATCTGGACGTGGTGATAAAGATGTTGAAGCAATTTATGCATATAAAAAGAATCAATAGCTAAATGAAAAAGCCCATATCTTTTGAAGATATGGGCTTTTTTTAAGCATAAACTTTGTTTAATAAAAACATATCAGCTAAGACGATGGCTGTTGCATTTTCTAAGACAATACCAGCTCTTCTTGCAATACAAACATCGTGTCTACCTTCAATTTTAAGTTCACTCACTTGAGCGGTTTGAAACGAGTAAGTTTCTTGAGTCTTTTTAATGCTTGATGTAGGTTTTATAAATACCTTGATAATTAAGTCGTTTCCATTAGAAATGCCACCAGAGATGCCACCACTATGATTTGTGCGTGTTTTACCAGTATCATCTTCAACAAGATCGTTAAAAGCACTTCCTAAAAGTTCAATCCCTTCAAAACTAGTTCCAAAAGAAACCCCTTTTACAGCTGGAATCGAAAACAACATTTGCGAGATTTTCGACTCTAATTTTTCAAACATAGGTTCACCTAAGCCAATAGGTAAGCCTTTAACCTTAACTTGAATTATGCCACCAACTGAGTCTTGCTTTTCTTGAATCATCTCTAAGTAACTATCTAGTTGTGCCATATCTTTTAATGAACCCACCTGAATAAGTTCATGAGAAAAATTATAAGGTAAAAACATTTTCGCAATAGATCCTGCAATAACAATTGGAGCAGTTAACCGTCCTGAAAAACGGCCACCACCACGGTAATCATGAAATCCTTTATATTTATGATTTGCGACTAAATCAGCATGACCTGGTCTTGGATGTTTTTTAATATTATCGTAATCTTTTGAAATAATTGATTGATTTTCTATCATTACATGAACAGGTGAACCGGTTGTAACATTATTAAATATCCCTGAAGTTATTTTAAAATCATCAGGTTCTTTTCTTGGGGTTGTCCCAATAAGTTTGGGATTACGTTTAATGAGATCGCTTTTTATTAAATCATAATTAATAGTTATTCCTGGTGGTAAGCCATCTATAACAACACCAATAGCTTGTTGATGGGATTCGCCATATAACATAATTTTAAATAAGGTACCAAATTGATTCAATGATATCACCTCTATTGGTCTAAATAGTGTTTTTTCATTTTTGCATTATTTAACTGTTCATGCAATAGGTCTAATTGGTCATTTGCAATCGCATCTTTAATTTGTGATATAACACTAATAAATGTATCGATAACGGGAACTAATGTTGATTTTGATTCTAAAAAAAGTTCACTCCACATGTTAACATTTATATCTGCAATACGTGTTAAATCTTTAAATGAATCTCCAGTTAGACTGTTTAGATTATCCATATTATTGGCGTTCATTAATGAAACTGCCAATATATGGGTTAACTGACTTGTAAAAGCAATCGCTTCATCATGTTCTAAAGCGGATATAAGCGTGGGTTTTTCAAATTTTAATTCATTCGCAATATATGTTAAAACTTCAATATCATTATCAGTAGTTCTTGGAGTTTTAACAATAATAAAATTGCTTTGTTCGAACATTTCAATATTTTTATTATCATAACCACCTTTAGCACGCCCTGCCATTGGGTGGTGTGAAGTGAAACGAATGTGGTTAGGTAATAGATCATCTAAAGAAGCAATTAGGGATAATTTTGTCCCACATAAATCGGTTAATAAAGCATTCTTATTAAAATGGTGAAAGTTATTTTGAACAAACTCTACAGTTGCTTTAGGATAAAGTGCAAGAATAATCAACTCAGCTGTTTCTAGTTTCTTTAAATCAGCACTTTTGATAATTTTATCATTAAGTGCCTTACTTAGTGTTATTGCATCATGGTCAAACCCATAAACTTCGTGATTTTTTTGACTGAGAGCTAATGCATAAGAAGCGCCCATTAAACCAAGACCTACAATAAAGATTTTCATTAAATCTCCTTACCAAGTGCGCTGGCTATTTGTTGTAGGGCATCCATTAAATGTGTAAATTTTTGAGGCTTAAGTGACTGGGCACCATCGCTTAATGCTTCTTCGGGTTTATGATGGACTTCTATAATCAGTCCATCAGCACCAACGGCTAATGAAGCCAGTGATAACTTCTCAATCATTTGCCAGCGTCCAGCAGCATGTGATGGATCTATGATGACAGGAAGATGGGATAATTCTTTCACAGCTAAAACTGAACTTATATCTAAAGTGTTTCTCGTGAATGTTTCAAATGTACGAATCCCACGTTCACATAAAATAACCTGTTCATTTCCACCATTAAGAATATACTCAGCACTCATTAACCATTCTTCAATGGTCGATGATAGCCCTCGTTTTAATAAAATTGGTTTAGATGATTGACCTAAGGCTTTTAATAGATGAAAATTTTGCATATTTCTAGCCCCTACTTGAATGATATCTACATACGTTTCAAATTCAGGAAGCAAATCAACACTAGGAATTTCACTGACTACAGCCATATCAAGTTCATCAGCTACTTGTCTTAAAATTTTTAAACCTTCAACCCCTAATCCTTGGAAAGAATAAGGACTTGTACGCGGTTTAAATGCGCCACCTCTTAAAATATTAGAACCCGATGCCTTTACACTTTGTGCAATGATTTTTAATTGCTCGTAAGATTCTACAGAACAAGGGCCCGCCATTACCACAGTCTTCTCACCACCGATTTCAATGGAATCGTTTATTTTTATAACCGTATTATGCGGTTTAAACGAACGACTTGCTTTTTTGAAAGGGGTTTGAATTCTTATGACTTCACCCACACCTTCAAAAGCATACAAATCTCTTGGTTCAATACTTGCTGTATCTCCAATAACGCCAAATATTCTTACATGTTCACTACTGACATCACGGACTTCAAAACCTTTGTCTTTTAAGAATTTAACAAGCGTTTGGTAATCGTTTAATGTTGCAGTTTTATTCATTTTTACAATCATTTTACATTCTCCTTTTTTTGTAATAAAAAAAGCCTTACGGGTGATCCGTAAGACTTTTACTTATCTATTTTCGGCTCCCAATGCGTAAAAAGGAATGCCAGTTGTGCAATCCTTCATTTTAAGTTACCATAATAATATGAGTTATTTAATAGTAAACGCATAGAAATCACCTACAATTTTCCATAATATTAGCATACTAATAAATATATAACAAGTAGAAAACGTTTTTATTGCAAATAACTTTTAATAAGTTACTATATAATATATAATAACTTACGAAAAGTAATTAAAAATAGGAGGTATTATAATGAGTAATGAATTACTTAATATTGGCATAATATTAGGATCAACTAGAACAGGTAGAGTAAGTCCTCAAGTAGGCAAATGGGTTTTGGAGTTAGCAAGTAAAAATAAAGATGCTAACTATGAAATTATTGATATAAAAAGTTTTAATTTACCATTTTTAGGAACAGAGGGACAATCTGAAAATGTTTCTAAATTTAATAAGAAAATAGAATCTTTAGATGGGTTTATTTTTGTTGTATGCGAATATAATCACAGTATTAGTGGTGCGCTAAAAAATGCGCTAGATTCAGTTAGAGATGGTTGGATAAATAAAGCTGCAGGTATTGTAAGTTATGGATCTGCAGGCGGTGCAAGAGCAGCAGAACATTTACGTGGTATATGCGCCGAGCTTCAAATTGCAGATGTAAGAACACATATTGTATTGTCTACATTTAATGATTTTGATGATGGTAAATTTCAACCTCTTGATGTTCATAGCAAAAATGTCGATGTATTATTAAATCAAGTTAATGCATGGAGCAAAGCGTTAAAACCACTTAGAAAATAGCGAAAACAGATGGCTATAACGTAGTCATCTTTTTTATTTTACCTTTAAAGAATATGTTTTTTATTGTATAATCTTTACGATTATAAGTATTGAAAGGAGCATTCAATGAAACCATTACTGTTTTTGGTTGCTGGTGGATCAGCATCTGGCAAAAGTACTGTAGTTCAAGAAATCTTAGATAAAGCCGGCATCGAGGATGTATTAATTATTAAGCATGATGATTATTATCATGATCAGTCTGATATGGCTTTAGAAGAACGCTATAAAATGAACTATGACCATCCAAGTTCACTTGATAATAATTTATTACACGCCCATTTGAGTGCACTTTTAAAAGGAGAATCTGTAGATAAACCAATTTACGACTTTGTATTGCATACTAGAAGTGAACAATGTGAGAAAATATCACCTAAACGCATCATGATAGTAGAGGGGATTTTAATCTTAGAAAATGCAAAAATAAGAGATTTATCAGATATGAACTTATTCGTTGAACTTGATGATGATACACGATTTATACGTCGTATGTTACGTGATATGGATGAACGTGGCAGAACACTAGATAGTATTATTTCTCAGTATGAGTCAACCGTAAAACCAATGTATCATAAATACATTAAACCTACGAAACGTTATGCAGATGTTATTATTCCTAATGACCGTAAACACGACATTGCAGTTGATTTAATAGTAACGAAAATAAAACAGTATTTAATTGATAGCAAAGGCTAATGATAGTAAACACTTAATGTCAATATGACTTAAGTGTTTTTTATTATGTATGCGAGTTAGTTTAGCTTCAAAATTAAATTATCGTTTCAACTGATTTTTTAGCCTATATAATTTATAATAATTACGAATAATCAACGTATAAATATGCTATAATGAAAACAACGTGATAAACATTGCAAATGTGTTTAGTATCATAGTAAAATTTAATTATACAGATATAGAAAGTAGGGACATTATGACACAAAATAATGCTGAAAGGCAAAAGACAAATGGTTCTCAAAAAAAACTACTTATCTTTACAGCAACATTAGGAATCTTATTGCTATATGCAACCTATATTTTTGGTGTAAAAGTTTTAGCGATAGCAGCGGTATCTTATGCGGCTAGTATTGTTGTAGAACTTGCATTTGCACACTTTAGAAAACGCCCACTCGATAAAGGATGGATGGTTACACCAATGCTAGTTGCATTGTTAGTACCGGTATCTGTACCGATATGGTTACCAGTAATAGCCGCCGCATTTGGAACGTTTTTTGGAAAATCTATTTTTGGTGGAACTGGGCAATATGTATTTAATCCAGCGTTAGTTGGGATTTTATTTGTTATAGTTGCGTTTCCAGCGCCTATGAACACCCAGTGGTTAAATCCTATTACAGGGATTATTGAAACACAAACACCATTAATTCGTTTAAATTTTACACAATCTATTGGGGATAATACGTTTATAGAGTTGTTACTCGGAAACACTGCTGGTTTAATTGGTGAAACTTTTAGAGCAGGAATAATCTTGTTAGGATTATTCTTGATTGCTATGAAAGTAATTGATTGGCGAGTACCGGTTTCTATTTTAGTTTCATTCTTTGCGATTACTGGCGTTGGCTATTTAATTTCTCCAGATAATTTTAGAGATCCTGTTTTATCATTATTTGTTGGGGCATTATTATTTAGTGCTTTCTTTGTTGCACCAGACCCTGCAACAACCCCTACTAATAATAGAGGAAAGTATATTTACGGGTTTGGAATCGCAGTAATTACTATTGTTATAAGAAATTTTGGAACATTCCCTGAGGGAATTTTATTTGCTATTATCATCATGAATGCTGTTACACCACTAATAGATAATCACTATAATAAAGCGATTAAAGAAGAGGAGGCAGCTGCATGAATGCCTATGTAAAAATGATTATATTTGTTTCAGTTCTCGGATTATTTACGTCTGGGCTTTTGATGAGTGTTAATATTTTAACTGAAGCGCGTATCATTGCGAATCAAGAAGCAGCTATTAAAACAGCAATTTTAGATTCAAATGATGTAAGTTTTACAGCGGGAAATGTCAATGAGCGTTTTGATGAAGAAATTGAAATTTTTGAATATGAAGATCTTATCCTGTATATCCATATCGAAACCGGAAGAGTAAGCATTCAATTTTCAGGTGAGGGTGTTTGGGGACCAATTATTGGTATATTAACTCTAGAAGATGATTTTGAAACCATTAAAGCCATTAAAATTTTACAGCAAGAAGAAACTCCAGGTCTTGGTGGTGTGGTTGCAGAACCACAGTATTTAGCAAAATTTGTTGGTAAAGTAATGAATCCCGAACTCATAATCAGTAAAGATGCGGATATGAGTAATGAAAATGAAGTTGATTCAATCACAGGGGCAACACGTACTTCTAATGCATTTGAAGACATATTAAATTCAGCATATTCTGAGCATTTAGATGCTTGGAACAGCTATAACGAATAGGGGGAACACATATGAAAAGATTTTTTAGATTACGTTATACAAAATCGTATAACATTATAAAAGATGGCCTTACAACTAATAACCCTATTCTTATTTCAGTTTTAGGGATATGTTCTGCACTTGCAGTAACTAACCGTGTTGACAATGCGATTGCGATGGGACTTGGTGTAACGTTTGTTATTATGGCAAGTTCTGCAACTGTATCACTTATTCGTAACTTTATTCCTTCTAAATTAAGAATGGTTACTTATATGGTTATTATTTCATCATTTGTTATTATTGTTCAATGGTTCTTACAAGCTTATTTCCCAATTATTGCCGCAGCACTTGGGGCATATGTTGGATTGATTATCACAAACTGTATTGTTATGGGACGTGCGGAAGCCTTTGCGGTTAAAAATCCTGTCCGTTATACCTTAGTAGATGGTTTTGCTAGTGGTATGGGTTATACATTTGTTTTAATTATTGTTGGTGGTATCCGTGAAATTTTAGCATTTGGTACGTTACTCAATTATCAAGTTATGCCTGATACGTTTACAACATGGGTAATCATGGCAATGGCACCAGGTGGGTTCTTTATAGTAGCCTTACTTATTTGGTTATTAAGAGAACTTACACAAAATTTTGATACGGCACAAATGTGACCCTTTTAGGAGAGGAAGAGAAATATGGCTCATTTAGTAGAATTATTCTTTAATTCAATATTAAGTAACAATATTGCCCTTGCTTTAATTTTAGGGATGTGTCCTTTAATTGCTATATCCACTAATGTTAAAAACGCTAAAGGGATGGGACTTGCAGTAATATTTGTTGTTACCTTAACTTCAATTATTAATTATCCAATTTATGTTATTTTAAAAACAACCGGAACAGAATCACTTAATTTATTAGTATTCATTATTACAATTGCTGCAACAGTGCAATTCGTAGAAATGTTTTTAGAAAAATTTATTCCAGCACTTTATAATGCATTCGGTATTTTCTTACCGCTAATCACGGTTAACTGTGTGGTATTAGCCGTCTCATTATTCTTTGTAAATAGACAGTACACTTTTACTGAAACTGCAGTGTTTGGCTTTGGATCAGCTGTAGGATGGTTCTTAGCAATTGTACTTGTTGCAGGAATTAGAGAAAAAATAGTTAAAGTCAGTGATGTGCCTAAAGGATTAGCAGGAAAAGGAATAGTCTTCATTATTCTTGGTATCTTATCGTTAGCCTTTATTGGATTTACTGGATTAAGCTTTATTTAGGAGGCGAAGAGATGAATTTTTTTATACCTATAGTACTACTTGGTGTTTTACTGGCAATAACCTTGTTGTTAATCTTAGCAGATGTGTTATTAGGTGGTAAAGGAGAAAAAGCGCTAATTATCAATAATAAAACCAACATTCCTGTCCAAGGAGATGATACGGTTTTAAATGTTTTATCACGCAATAAAATATTTATTCCATCAGCATGTGGTGGAAAAGCCACTTGTGGATTATGTAAATGTAAAGTTACTGAAGGTGGCGGAGAAATCAAGCCTACTGAGGATCCTTTCTTAAGCAAAAGTGAACGTGAAAATAATATTCGCTTGTCATGTCAGGTAAAAGTACGTGATCAAATGAAAATCGAAATTCCTGAATCGATGTTAAATGCACAAGAATATAAAACGTTGGTTGATAAGGTTGAAGACTTAACTTACGATACAAAATTAGTACGTTTAAAACTTATAAACCCAAAAACTATGGAGTTTAAACCTGGTCAGTATGCACAGCTAAAAGTGCCTGGAATAGAAGTTATACGTGCCTATTCAATTGCATCTCATCCAAAACATACAGATATGATTGAGTTTATTATTCGCATGGTTCCAAAAGGAAAAGCGACAACATTTGTGCATAAAGCATTAGAAGTTGGAGATAAAGTAATTGTGACAGGACCTTATGGTGATTTCTTCTTACAAGAAGATTCAAATAGAGATATGATTTGCATCGCTGGGGGATCTGGCAAGGCACCGATTCGTTCAATTTTATACTACCTAAGAGACCAAGGGATGCCTAGAAAAGTTAAATATTTCTTTGGGGCTAAAGCTGTTCGTGATTTATATTATACAGAAGAATTTATGAAATTAGCTGAAGAGTTCCCAAACTTTGAATATATTCCAGCTTTATCAGAACCTGATCAAGGCGATGATTGGAAGGGCGAGGTTGGACTTATTACAGATGTAGTAGATCGCTTAACTGGAGATTTAAACGAAGCAGAAGCATATTTATGTGGATCACCAGGTATGATTGATGCGTGTATTAAAGTATTAAAAAAACATGATATTCCTGATAAACAAGTGTTCTACGATAAATTCAGTTAAACAGCGCTTAAAAAGCGCTGTTTTTTTATTGTATAAATAAAATCTAAGTGATAATATGAAGTCAAAGGGTTACTATAATTAATGCTTGATGCTCCCCTTAACTTAAAGGAGTTGATAAGTTTGAAAAAAAGTTTTTTAATTTTTTTTAGTCTATTAGTATCCATGATTTTAATCGGATGCGATGATGCAAAGAAAGCGGCTGCAATAGTTACACACATATCCATTGAAACCCCAGCCTAAAATACAACGCTTTTTGTTGGAGACACATTTTCTTACGAAGGGATGCAAATACGTGTGCATACTGGCGATCCAATTAATTCTTATCTGGTTGATGTAACAGAAACCATGATTGATCCTGTCAATACAGATGAACCAGGGGTTAAAACGGTTGAAATTAGGTATGTTGTTGATGAAAAATCTCATACAACCTCGTTTGAGGTAACGGTTTTAGCTGTTGATATTAATGCGTTAGAAATTGTCGACCCACCATTAAAAACCGAGTATTTTGAAGGTGAAACATTCGATCCAACGGGCATGGTTGTAAAGGTGCATTACAGTAATGGTGCAGAAATAATTACCACAAACTATACCTATTCACAAACCCCGTTAACCGCAAGTAATACTTCAGTTGTAATCCAATATGACACACACTCAATTAGCGTTGATATAACGGTTACACCAGTTATACTCACGTCAATCAGTATAATGACGAATCCAGATCAGTTAACGTATTATGAAGGGGATGTATTTAATCCAGAAGGTTTGGTAATTAATGCGCATTATAATAACGGGATAGTGTCACCTGTAACTAGTTATACCTACACTTCTGAACCGTTAAGCGTCGGTACTGAGTTTATAACAATTACTTACCAAACGAAAACTGTAACGATTGATATTACAGTAGAAGAAGTTGTAATGACTAGTATATCGATTGATCAAAATCCTGATAAAGTGTCTTATTACGTACATGAAACATTTGATCAAACAGGATTGATTGTTAAAGGGCATTATAATAACGGAACATCAGTTATTATTACGGAATATACCTGGGATATAGATGTGTTTAATCTTGATGATAATGTCATTAAAATTATAGTTGGACCATTGTTTACTGAGCTGGCTATAACTGTAATGGACATATATATCGTCGAATTACACATTGAACAATACCCACTTAAGCAAACTTATGTAGAAGGCGATTTATTTGAACCGGATGGTTTGATTGTTAAAGCCATTTATAATAGTGGTTATGAAGCAATCATAGAAGATTTTGAGTATCCATTAGAAAGTCTTACTACTGATGATAACGTAATAGCTATTAGATACTCAAGTGTTGAAGTGAGTTTATCAATCACAGTGCATAAAGATTATTCAGCGTATCCATTCCCACCAGCGGTTAATGGAATCTATACATATTCACCTTTTGAGACAGTTGAAAACATAATTCCAGGATTATACATATCACGTTTATACCAATCTAATTATATGAATACGCCAACAACTTATGTCGAAGGCAGTTTTCCAGATCCGTTTATGATTGGGGCAGATTATTATGTTTTAGAAGTCTTAAATAACGAAGGATTATGGGTGAACTATTTAATCTATGATGAACCAGTTATTTTAGAGTATGATAATTTCAGTATACCTATTTTTGAGTCGCACACCTTAAGATTAAGAGTTGTAGGCGGAGAATATGATGGTTATGTCACTAATGTTGTTGAAACAGGGTATACAGGTTTTGATACCTTCTTTAACTACTGGGGACTTGATGAAAGTGTTTATATTAGTGATATCATGGTACCGTTTGTAGGAAGAGGACTAGAGTTTAGTGTTGGGGCGATTTCTTTAGAAGACGGTGAATCTGTAGCTGATTCATTATTGATTCAGTGGTATAGAGTAAACCCAATGACCTTTGAACTTATTTTGATAGATGGCGCTAATGATTTTGTTTATATTACTACAGATGCAGATATAGGGCATTACTTGTTAGTAAGAGCTTACGGAGATGGTGAGTCTTCAGACGGTTATTTACAAATGATTTCTTATTGGGGTGTTTTAAAACCAATTCAAGGGTATGTAACAGATTTAAGTGATGATGGCTTTACGTTAATACTCGATTATGATATAGCCTTGAATATGGAAGAACTTTTTCTTCAAGATGAAAATTTTGAGAATATTGCAGATCAGTTTGTCATTACATATGTAGCACCAGGTATTTATGAGTTTACAGGGGACCTCAAAGAAGTAGAAGCGCTCTTTATCTACTTAGAAAATGCATCCATTGTATTAGTTGAAGCAGATGGTGATCAACATATGATGCATCAAGGGATAACCGTTATTGGTTATGAACCCTATTAAATAAAAAAAATTCCAGTTAGCGCTGGAATTTTTCTTCGTTTAATGTACGTTTACCAAATAATGAACTGACAAGATATAATATGCCAACTAACGTGTTCCCAAATAAATAAATAATACCAATGATTAATTGATAGGTATAAATAACCGATGCGGTTTCAAAACGCACTTCATTTTTCATTAGTTTAGTAAATAAAATAAAATTTACAATAAATAGGATTATGCCTACTATAGTAATGACTGCAAAAATTGCACGCCATATAGTTAATATAATTAATGCATCGTGATTATAAGCTGGAAAATCTGTTAAAAAAGCTTCATAAAAAAATTGGGTAGGTAGGATGAGCAAGACTAATGTTATTACAATTGAAAGCAAAACAAGTAAACCCTCAAAAATTAATCCTATTGTTGTTAATAACTTAGAATCATGTTTCATGGTGTGCATAGTAAATAGTCCTCCTTAACGTTTTATTCCTTTACTGCAATAGCATCGATCTCAATTTGAACGTTTTTTGGTAGACCCCTTACTTCAACGGCAGCGCGTGCTGGTTTGTGATCTCCAAAGAAGGATTCATAAACTTCGTTCATGGCTTGAAACTCAGCTAAATTAGTCATGAATACGCCACAACGAACTATGTTTTCTTTTTTTAACCCAGCAGCTTCAACGATGGCTAAGACGTTTTGTAAACTTTGTTTGGTTTGATCTTTTATGCTTTCTGAGATAACAGTCATAGTTTCAGGTACAAAAGGAATTTGGCCAGATACATAAAGTGTATCATTTACAAGCACCCCTTGACTATATGCGCCGACTGCTTTTGGTGCTTTATCTGTTGCGATTTTTTTCATTGTAATACCTCCTTTAAAATATTATAACATTAAATTGACTGGTGAAATGCAATAAATATGAAAATTAGCGGTATATGTAGGTTTATTTCTGTATTCTTGTATAATTAAGTAGTCCAAGAATATTAGGAGGTAATAACATGGGATTTTTTAAAAGACTGTTTGGAAAAAAAGATCAAAAACAAGTGAAAACTTTACCAGTAAAAGAAAACGAGAATAAACATGTAAAAGATTCACAAAGTAAAACTGTCGATTATAAACAATTAATTGAAGGTGTGCTTCCAGTAGAAACTAACAATGAAAAAGTAAACACAGAAAAAAAGACACAAAAATATCATGTCTCACAAAGTAAAGATGATAAAAGTGAGCATTATAAAGAATGGCGTGTTCGTAAAGAAGGTTCAGAAAAAACAATTAAATTTTTTAAAACACAATCTGAGGCAATTACGTATGCAGAAGGCTTAGCAGAACAAGCAGATAGTACCGTTGTTATTCATAAAGTTGATGGATCTATTCGTAAACAAAACTATACTAAATAAAAAAAGGCTAAATAGCCTTTTTCTATTATTTAATTGCTTTTGAATATAATGCTTCAACTTTTTCCCAATTAACAACATTCCAGAATGCACTAATATAATCTGGACGTTTGTTTTGGTATTTTAAGTAATAAGCATGTTCCCATACATCTAAACCTAATATAGGTGTACCTTCTGAGAATGGAACATCTTGATTTGCAGTAGAGGTAACTTTAAGTTTGTTATCACTAGTTACGATAAGCCATGCCCATCCACTACCAAAGCGTGTTGCTGCTGCTTTGTTAAACGTGTCTTGGAATTTACTTAACCCACCAAGATCACTGTCGATTGCTTTAGCTAAAGCGCCTTCAGGTTTTCCTTTACTATTTGGTGATAAAATTTCCCAAAATAATGTGTGGTTAAAATAACCGCCACCATTATTTATCACAGCTTGTTTAACATCTGATGGTACGTCATTTAAATTACGTAATACGTCTTCAACATCTTTTTCTAATAATTCAGGGTATTTACCAAGTGCATCAACATATTTCGTAATATACGCATTGTGATGACGTGAATGGTGAATCTCCATGGTCATTGCATCGATATGTGGCTCTAATGCATCATAACTATAATTTAGTTTAGGTAATTCATGTTTCATAATATAATATTCCTCCCTTTATTTCTACATCTATAGTTAAACACTTTTTTATAAGTTTTTCAATTAAAATGCATAAATTAACGGTTATTAAAAAGAGAAAATTGTTAAGATTTTTAATTATCTCTTGCATGTTTTTTTATAGTATGATAACATGCTATTAGAAAACCTTTAAGGTAGTCCAGAGAGACTAGTAAGGAAACATATTGCCGAGGCAATATATATGTTAAAATTCCTTTTCTATGTCTTTCGACTTAGAATTTTTTTTTGAAAAAAAATAAAAAGGAGAAAGAAAATGGAAGAAAAAATGATTTTAGATGTAAGAGACAAACCTAGTAGTATAACAACCTGGCTAGTATTAAGTTTACAGCACGTATTTGCGATGTTTGGTGCAACAGTATTAGTACCAATTTTAACAGGATTGTCAATTGGGGTTGCATTAGTAGCAAGTGGTGTAGGAACATTGATTTATATTGCATGTACAAAAGGAAAAGTACCGGTTTATTTAGGCAGTAGTTTTGCATACATTGCAGCCATTGCAGTTGCAGGGAGTGTAAACGGATTTGGCAGTGCTTATATCGGTTTAATGTTTGTCGGATTAATTTATGTGATTGTATCTTTTATCATTCGCTTTACAGGTAGCGGATGGATCAAACATTTATTACCACCGGTAGTAATCGGACCTGTTATCATCATCATTGGTCTTGGGTTAGCTGGCGTAGCGATTAGTAGTGCTGGATTAGACGGAGCAAGTGGATGGCAAATTCCAGTTGTTGCATTAGTTACATTTAGTACAGTAGTAGGCATTAGCATTTTTGCAAAAGGGTTTTTAAAAATTGTACCATTCTTAATTGCAATCGCAGTTGGGTATGTATTCAGTGTTGTAATTGGCGTAGTCAATCTACAAGAAGCATTCGCTGGGTATCGTTTCCTTCAAGTTCCTGATTTCACATTCTTTGGAACTTATGCACTAGATTTTACTGCAGTGATTATGTTTTTACCAATCGCGTTTGTTACGATTGCAGAACATATTGGTGACCATACCGTTTTAGGTGAGGTTACCGGAAAAGATTTCATAAGTGATCCAGGATTAGATAAAACGTTACTTGGTGATGGTATTGCAACGATGGTATCAGCCATGATCGGTGGACCTGCAAATACAACATACGGTGAAAATACCGGCGTTGTAGCCATGACAAGAGTTGCAAGTGTTTATGTAACAGGTGTTGCAGCAATGATTGCGATTGTGTTAGGGTTTTTCGGGTATGTTCAAGCATTTGTAAATAGTATTCCATGGGCAGTTATTGGTGGAATGACGATTATTTTATACGGATTAATTGCCTCAAATGGGGTTAAAGTATTAGTGAAAGCAAAAGTTGATTTATCAAATATTAGAAACTTAATTATTGTTGCAACGATATTAGTCATCGGACTTGGTGGCGCAGCGATTCCATTAAATGACGCTGTAAGTTTACAAGGAATGAGTTTAGCTGCTGTGGCTGGGATTATCTTAAACTTAATCTTACCAGAACCAAAGAAAAAAGAAGAATTAGCAGTTGCTGCAAAGTAAATAATGAAACCACCTACTTTCTTTGATATAATGATAAAGAGAGTAGGTGTTTTTTATGAATGTCATTAAAAAAGAAATTTTTATTACCGAACTAAACCGTAAAGCAAAACTCTATATAGGTTTACCAGATGATTATCAAGATAGTGATGAACATTATCCTGTTCTTTATATGCATGACGGTCATAATGTGTTTTTTGAAGAAGATAGTTATGCAGGGACTACTTGGGGTATGTTAGAAGCTTATAGGACGCACTTAGATCTTCCTAAAATCATTGTGGTAGGCTTAGAGTGTGCACAAGGCTTAGAACGTTTGAATGAGTATGGGCCTTATCCTTTTGAAATTAATGTGTTTGAAGAATTCGGTTCCACACCTGGTGGAAAAGGTCAACTATATCTAGATTATTTGGCATATGTTTTAAAGCCAGAGATTGATCAGACTTATCGTACTAAAAAAGAACCGATTCATACTGCGATTATGGGGAGTTCAATGGGTGCTGTAATCAGTTTATATGCAGCCTGTAAATACAAAGATACATTCACAAGATTTGGGTGTGTTTCAGGCTCTTATTTTGTATCATTTGAAGCATTGAAAACGTTAGTTAAAGAAACGGATTTAAGTCATGTTAAGAAACTTTATATGGATACAGGTGATGATGAAGTAGGTGGCGGAGACTCTGCAGATTACATTGTTACGAATACAGTAATTTATGAGATGCTTGCAAAAAAACTTGATCAGTTCGATTTATATTTTGAGCTCATTGCAGGTGGAAAGCATCACGAAAGTGATTGGGCTGCAAGGTTACCGAATATATTAAGATTTTTATTTTCAGAATAAAAAAAAGCGGATATCCGCTTTTTTTATGTGCTTTTGTTAATTATTTGTTTTGGAGCTGGTTTTTTGACTAAAATATAGTTTTTAAACTTTAAGTAAGTATAAATACCAAAAATGAGTGTGTATAGTCCAAATCGAACATAACCGAATACATAGTCATTTAAACCGTGCGTACCGTCGTTGTAACGGATGATGTTAAATATTATAGTAATGGATGCGACATGTAAATAAATGATAGCGTAGATAGGATAAGCCCACTTGTGAAGCTTTTTCCACTTAATAGGTTTCATTTTCTTTTTAATCTTAGTAAATGAGGTGATAAATAGTGGAATCATTAAGATGAATGTAATAGTGCCCGTTGGGTTATAATTAGTCAAAGCTGTAACAATTAATAGCAACATATGAGGTATCAATAATAAAAATCCAAATATTGCAAGTTCACGTCTTACCATCATTAAAGCAATTTTCGGTTTTGTTTTAGGCTTTAATGCGCCTGCGAACATAACCAAAATATAAAATGCAAACGGAATATGACCTTGAAAGAATATTGCGTAAACTACTGGATAAGCCACTTTAAATTCAGGAAAACTAGAATTAATTTGAATCAAAATTGCCCATACACTCAAAATAAATGCGAACGTTCCAATAAAGATATAATAAATATTTTCATTTTTATGGATTTGTCTGCCGTAGTGCTTTACAATTAACCAAAATGGAATGATTAAAATAAAGCTTAATAAACCTAAGAAATAACTCATATAAATCCTCCTTTAAATATACGAATATATTGTATCATACTTTGATTTTGTAGGCTATCTAATGCGGCAAAATAATCAATAAAAAATAGATTAAACCGCTTGCATAGTTGGACAGTATTTGGTATGATATAAAAGGCTTAAATAACTATTGAAATGCATTTCATACTATGTTATAATCTTTTTGCTGCTAAAAAATACATGACTGCGCCCATAGCTCAATTGGATAGAGCGTTTGACTACGGATCAAAAGGTTAGGGGTTCGACTCCTCTTGGGCGCGCCACATGTCGGGAAGTAGCTTAGCTTGGTAGAGCGCCTGGTTTGGGACCAGGAGGTCGCAGGTTCGAATCCTGTCTTCCCGACCATATTTAAAAACAAAAGCTTCTAGCGGAGCTTTTTTAATTTACATAGGACTTTTTGTCTAAAAGTTACTTTTATTAGTCTAAACTAATATACCTTGACTATTTAAACGTAAGCAATGAAGATGGAGATTTTGTTTTTATGTCTTTATTCATGAATAACAGTGCGCTAATTAATCATAATTGTTAGCGTTTTAAATTGTTAATCGGTCGGTAATATGATATAATTATAAAAGCTTAAAGTGGATATTTGGGCCTGAATGGGGTGAAGGCATGCCGTTATTTTTCTTAACAACAGTTGAACCTAATATTCTTGATTTTATAGGCCGTTTGTACGAAGCGTTTAGAACGTTTTGGGAGAACTTTGGAGAGTACGGTCTTTTTATATATTCAGTGATTGAAACCATTACACCTATTGCGGGTGTAGAGGTCTTTTTTGTTACACTAATTCACACGGGTGGGAAACCTTGGTGGAGAATTGCTTTAATCGCAACCGTTGCCAACGTAGTTGGTTCAATTATTGTTTACTTTTTTATGGCAAAAGAAGATAGTAAATTTTACAATAGAGTTCTAAAAAAAGAGCAACAATTAAGAGCGCAAAAACTCTTCACACGTTATGGTGTTTGGGCAATATTTATTTTCTCAATGACCCCGTTACCGTTTTTCATAATCATATTCACCGCAGCAATCGCACGAATGAAATTCAAACAATACGCAGTAGCTGTATTCTTTTCACGTGGGACACGTTTTTTTATAACAACCTATATTTTCCATCGTTTTACTGGGGTTAGCCCACTTATGCTTGTACTCATACTAATTCTTATTGCATTACCTCTTTCAGTGTTTATGATGTATGGACAAAGAAAGTTATTAGAGTACTTTGAAAACCGTGCTAATGACGGGACTGAAACAACGGAAGAAAACGCCTAGGATATATTGACAAAAGCCTTAATTGTGTGTAATATATAATAGCGTCAAAATTCAGGGTCCCGTAGCCAAGTGGCTAAGGCAATGGACTGCAACTCCGTGATCACCGGTTCGAATCCGGTCGGGACCTCCAGGTTGATTATACCAAGTTGCTTTTTATCGTTTAACGTTTTAATAGAGACGTTAAAGGCGGTTTTATATAAAGCAACTTTTCGTATATTTTAGGGTAAAATCAGTGAATTTTCATTGGTTTTACCCTTTTTTAATGCTTACATATAGTGGAAAATATGCTTTCTCGAGAAGGGATTTGAACTTTTGCCAAAAATGGGGGTTTTTTGAGGACCCGAGGGGATTTGAACTTTGTCTAAAAAGTAAGAAAAAGACCATCATTT